>NZ_DS989866.1:0-38323 GCF_000155555.1 Coleofasciculus chthonoplastes PCC 7420 | reverse complement strand
ACTGCCAACGAGAATGTAGGGCGCCCAGTACAAAGGCGATTGATACTGATTATTATTCAAAAATTTGGCTTGGGTACGACGCAGGGCTTCCGCTTTTGTCACAGTTCCTTGATTTAATTGCTGATAGAATTCCTGCATAAACTCCACGCTAAACTGATCATCGACACTCCACAACGTCGCGATCGCACTACTCGCCCCCGCCCTTACTGTGGTTCCAGCAATGCCTAAATCTGCCCGTTCGTCACCCTCTGCGGTTTCGCAAGCACTAAACACGAGGAGTTCGATCAGATTGGTTTGGCTGGCGTTTCTGATCCGGAAGAGATCTTCTAGTTCCCTAACCGTTAGTTTACCATCGGCAACCAGGAGAAATGTATCCTCTGGATTTGAGCTAAATTTGCCATGAGTCGCCAGGTGAATCACTTTAAACGCCGATTGATTCAGTTGCTGGTTGAAGTTTGCTCGGGTAAATTGATCATCGCGTAGTGAGATCAGCGTTACCCCTGTCTGCTCAATTTTAGTTAACTCCACATTCACATTGGGAAGTTTAGCAAACTGCTCAAATCCTGGCGGGGGTTCAGTTAGACTCGCCGCGAGAACGTTTAACTGATCAGGAGATAACCGTTGCGGATTTTGTAGCATTAAGTTTGGCGCAACGGCAATAGCATAATTCTCGATTAAAAACTGTTTACCATCATACAATGTGGCGAGGGGAATCGTTCGCAGTGAACCATCAAGGACAAAGATTAAGGTTTTGATGTGGGCGGCGTCTAAGCGGGATCGAATCGGTTGAATGAGCCAATTATAGAGGAGTTGAGACTGTTGTTTGGTTTCTGTGGAAAGGTAGGGATATTGGAGATTTTTGCGGAACTCGGTCAGGGTTTTTCTCACTTCAGTCTCAGAAATCGGTTGGCGGTAGGAATAGACGTTATCTTTTCCCGGTAATTTGAGGATAACTTCTAATCGTTGGGGTAGAATAATTGGGTAGAGGAAGGCAGCAGTTGGGTCTTTTTCTTCGATAACTCGGTCAATTTCCGCTAAATTGGTTGGCGTACAGGGTTCTTGTAAAAAGTTTTCTAATTCGGCAATTTGGAGGGATTCCATTACCTGACGGGCTTGTTTGAGTGTGGCGGGTGAGGGATTGTCTAATTGTAGGAGTAAATCCACTAAGTTACGGTAAATGGGGGCTTCGACTTGTTCGCGGAATGTAAATTGGAAATCAGCCGCGCTGGCGGTTAAGTCGCGGCGCAGGGTTTGCAGGTTATTATAGGCACTTTGGTACGCTGCGATCGCGGATTCGGTTTCTCCTTGATTTTGATAAAGTCTACCCAGTTGCCAACTCCAGCGGTAGGCAATATCCCAGGCTTGAATGGATTGAGCCAGGTTGAGGGCGTCTTGGGTGAGGGTTTTGGCTAATGCCCAATTTTGGGTTTGTTCGTATCGATATCCGGAATAGCCAAGGGCGTAGGATTTAGCACGGATATTGTTAATCGTTTCGGCGTTTTTTCGGGCTATGGTTAAGAGGGGATCAAGGGTTGACCAAGAAATTTGGGGGGAGCGTTTTTTTAGGTGAATTAGAGTTTGGACGAGGTTGGTTTGGGCGATGACTGCGCCATAACTGGGGGGTAGGTTGATGAAGTTGGTTTGGATGGTGGCGATGTCTATATCTGAGAGTTGCTGCTGAATTTGGGATAACCACTCCTCAATCAGTTGGGGTAATTTTTCTTGATTGGCAAATATTAGGGTTTGGGGATCTTTTTGGGCGAGTTGGGCTTGTTTTTCCTGTAACCAGGTTTCCACGTCTAAAAGAAGGTTGAGGCGATTTAGTTGGGCTTGCTGTTGGTAATCGGATGGGGATTCAGCGGCGGTTTGATAATAGTTTAGGGCGGTTTGAGTGGTGTTTAGAGCCTGCTGAAAGGTGTTGATTGTTTCGCTACGTTGATACAAGTCTCGCCCTTGATTGCTTAAGTCGCGGCTGGTATTGCCTAAATCCAAGAGGGTGGCGCTGGCGGTGGTGGGGGGTTGTAGGGTTAAACTGAGTTCTAAAATCTTTTGGGAAAGGGTTAAATCTCCTAATGTTCGTAGGAGACTACCGAGGCGATTTAATCCTTGACGTTTCAGGGGAGAGGCTTGACTTTGTTGGCGCAGGGTGTCGAGGAAGGTGTTGGCTTCTAATTGGCGGATGTCGCGACAATCGTGATCGGTAAATTCAAACACCTGGAGTAAGGTGGTGCAAGCGCGGGGGTAAAGTGCTAAGGCTTCTAGGGCTTGACTTTGATTGATTAAACTGCGGGTGACGCCTGTTTGATCACCAATTTGTTGATAGTCGTCTGTGGCTTGTTTCCAGGTGGTGAGTGCGGTTTTGGCGTCGCCTTGGGCGAGTTGGAGGGTGCCGAGATTGGTAAGGGCTTGGGCGTGGATAGGGAGGCGATCGCGGGTATTGTTTGGGGGGGTGGTTTGGAGTAGACTTAGGCTTTGTGCGATCGCGTCTTGGGCTTCACTCCAGTTTCCCAGTTTTTGGTAGGCGAGGGCAAGATTACTCAGAATCATCGCTTGGTTGAGTTGATTCCCTGGGCTGGCGAAGGTTTCGAGTGCCTGTTGCCAGAAGGTAATCGCGTCAGTATACTGTCCTTGTTGGTAGGATTGGTTTCCCTGTTGTACCAATTGAGCAGTAGACATAGTTTGTAGTTGTCGCTTTAGCGACATCAACTCAGGCAGAGGCTCAATCCCCGATGGTTGCCCACTCTCCATTGTCCCAGACATTTGTGCCATTGTTGGGAATACACCTAAACTCAAAACTAGAGTTAGCAGGAAAGCGCTGATTCCCCAGGCGAGAGACGTTAGCCATTTTTGGCGTTGGGTTAAAAATACAGGCATTTTTTTCATATCCAGATTCCTCAGAGTTTTAGTGGTGTGACAGAGTTAAAATGGCTCTCAAAGAGAAGTAGGGGATGTAGGGGCGGGTTTTACAGATAACTTATGGCAGAAACTGATAACTTGAATAAACCCGCCCTTCTAGGCTTCTCCCACCCCCCTCGTTCCCCCCTACCCCCCTCGTTCCCCCCTACAAGAGGGGGGAGGACAGAGGATACTTCGCTTTTTTGGCAGGGGGGAGGACAGAGGATACTTCGCTTTTTTGGCAGGGGGGAGGACAGAGGATACTTCGCTTTTTTGGCAGGGGGGAGGACAGAGGATGCTTCGCTTTTTTTGCACGGGAGAAGGGGAACTGGATTCTCTTGCTCCCCTCTTGCTCCCCTCTCCCAAGCTTGGGAGAGGGGCTGGGGGTGAGGGCTGGCTTGGGAGAGGGGCTGGGGGTGAGGGGTTGAGCTTAAGTTGACACCAATGGCAAGCATTGCGCCCCTACGGGCTTGGTGAATCATTGTGACAAAAGTCAGTTGGTTGTTCCGCCAATGGGGATGTCACAGTCGGCGGATTAGCCGTTAGTACAATCGTCCCATCTGGAAGCCTCACCCACCCTTGGGCTTCTATAATTTGGCGGATTGGGGATTGGGAATTCCCCCCCTGCTCCCCAGACGTTGCATGCAACGTCTCTACATGCTCCCCAGACGCGCCATGGCGCGTCTCTACATGCTCCCCGATGACTCCATTCCCCAAATCCACTAACACCGACTCACTGCGAATCGGTTCATCGGGACTAATCGGTAAACCCCCCCGCCCCGTGACAATAAATTCACCCCGATTTTGATTTCCCGCCACGCCACAGCGCCGTATAATTTGCCCCGATGCGTCAACTAAACTGCTGGGTAACTCAATCAATCCCTGACTGGGGTCAATTCCCAATTGGTTGAGTTCAAAATTACCCGCAATACCAAACTCAGAACTCACGGTAATATCATTATCGGGAGTGAGTTGGTCTCGGAACTCTATCCCGAAGAGTCCCTGAGTGGTAACGCTGACGCGCCCTCCATTCCCGCGCACCGCATTGGCGGTGATATCGCTACCATTGGGTCCAGTTGGCGGAGTAGCGACGATAAACTTGGCGTCGATGGTGACATTACCGCCATTGGCATCTTCGAGGGCGTTGGCGGAGATTAGGCTTTCGTTTTCTAGTAGCAGGAGTTCTAAGCCATTTAGATTGATATTTGCTCCGCCTTCTGCGTCACTGGTTGCGGTTTCTGCTAGAATTCTGCCTTGATTGAGACGTAGGGAATCCGCCGTGATGGTTAAATCACCCGCTTGTCCAGAGGGACTACTCACAGTGATTTCTGCCCCATTGTCAAGAGAAATTCTCCCTGTTTCAATCGTCAAGTCTCCGGCTGGACCCCCCGCCGTGGCATTAGCGCGGATGTCACTATTGCCGCTCAATTGTATAAAGTCGGTGACATTGATTCTGACATCTCCAGCCATACCAGTACTCCGGGTTTCGGCACTAATTTCAGCGCCATTAGTGACTGTTAAAGAGCCACTCTCAATCTCCACTCCCTCAGAATTCCCTTGGGCTTCCGATTCCACTTCACTAAAAACACCACTGCTGAATCCTTGAGTACTTTCTCCATCAAATAAGATGCTGTCCGTCGCCCGAATCACCACCAGACCTGCATTTCCTTCTCCCAGGGTATTAGCAACAATTTGAGCGCCATTGGTGGCTCTTAAAGAGCCACTCTCAATTTCCACTCCCCCAGAATCCCCCTTAGCTCCCGATTCCACTGCACTCAAAATACGACTGGGAAATCCTTGAGTACTTTCCCCATCCAAAAAGACGCTATCAGTAGCCCGAATCACTACTAGCCCCGCATCTCCTTCTCCTTTGGTGTTAGCACCAATTACAGCGCCATTCATCAAAGATAAAGAGCCACTCTCAATCTCTATTCCCCCAGAATTCCCCTGGGCTTCAGATTTCACTTCACTAAAAACACCACTGACAAATCCTTCACTATCTTCTCCATCCAATAAGATGCTATCCGTCGCCCGAATCACTACCTTGCCTGCATCTCCTTCTCCCGATGTAGAGGCATTAATTGCAGCGCCATTGGTGGCTCTTAAAGAGCCACTCTCAATTTCCACTCCCCCAGAATTCCCCGTAGCTTCCGGCTCCACTGCACTCAAAATACGACTGCTGAATCCTTCACTATTTTCCCCATCCAATAAAACATTATCCGTCGCCCGAATCACTACCTTGCCTGCATCTCCTTCTCCTCTGGTATTAGCAGTAATTAGAGCGCCATTCATCAAAGATAAAGAGCTACTCTCAATCTCCACTCCCCCAGAATTACCTTTAGCTTCCGAACCCACTTGACTAAAAACACCACTGACAGTTCCTTCACTATCTTCCCCATCAAATAAGACATTATCTGTCGCCCGAATCACTACCTTGCCTGCATCTCCTTCTCCCAAGGTTGAGGCACCAATTGCAGCGCCATTGGTCAAAGATAAAGAGTCACTCTCTATCTCCACTCCCCCAGAATTCCCCTTAGCTCCCGATTCCACTGCACTCAAAATACGACTGGCAAATCCTTGACTATTTTCCCCATCCAACAAGACGTTATCAGTCGTCCGAATCACTACCAGCCCCGCATTTCCTTCTCCTTTGGTATTAGCACTAATTAGAGCGCCATTAGTCAAAGATAAAGAGTCACTCTCTATCTCCACTCCCCCAGAATTTCCTTTAGCTTCCGATTCCACTTCACTAAAAACACCACTGACAAATCCTCGACGACTTTCCCCATCCAAAAAGATGCTATCCGTCGCCCGAATCACTACCTGACCCGCATCTCCTTCTCCAAAGGTTGAGGCATTAATTGCAGCGCCATTAGTCAAAGATAAAGAGCCACTCTCTATCTCCACTCCCCCAGAATTCCCATTAGCTTCCGATTCCACTTCACTAAAAACACCACTGACAAATCCTCGACGACTTTCCCCATCCAATAAGACATTATCCGTCGCCCGAATCACTACCTTGCCTGCATTTCCTTCTCCTTGGGTATTAGCAACAATTTGAGCGCCATTAGTCAAAGATAAAGAACCACTCTCAATTTCCACTCCCTCAGAATTTCCCTGAGCGCCTGAGTTCACTGCACTCAAAATACGACTGGTAAATCCTTGAGTACTTTCCCCATCCAAAAAGATGCTATCCGTCGCCCGAATCACTACCTGACCCGCATCTCCTTCTCCAAAGGTTGAGGCATTAATTGCAGCGCCATTAGTCAAAGATAAAGAGCCACTCTCTATCTCCACTCCCCCAGAATTCCCATTAGCTTCCGATTCCACTTCACTAAAAACACCACTGACAAATCCTCGACGACTTTCCCCATCCAATAAGACATTATCCGTCGCCCGAATCACTACCTTGCCTGCATTTCCTTCTCCTTGGGTATTAGCAACAATTTGAGCGCCATTAGTCAAAGATAAAGAACCACTCTCAATTTCCACTCCCTCAGAATTTCCCTGAGCGCCTGAGTTCACTGCACTCAAAATACGACTGGTAAATCCTTGAGTACTTTCCCCATCCAATAAGACGCTATCGGTAGCCCGAATCACTACCTGACCCGCATTTCCTTCTCCTTGGGTATTAGCACTAATTAGAGCGCCATTGGTCAAAGATAAAGAGCCACTCTCAATCTCTACTCCCCCAGAATTTCCTTTAGCTTCCGATTCCACTTCACTAAAAACAGCACTGACTCTTCCTTGAGTACTTTCCCCATCCAATAAGACGCTATCCGTCGCCCGAATCACTACCTTGCCTGCATTTCCTTCTCCAAAAGTAGAGGCAGTAATTACAGCGCCATTCATCAAAGATAAAGAGCCACTCTCAATCTCTACTCCCCCAGAATTACCTTTAGCTTCCGAACCCACTGTACTCAAAACACCACTGACAAATCCTTCACTATCTTCCCCATCCAAAAAGATGCTATCAGTAGCCCGAATCACTACCTTGCCTGCATCTCCTTCTCCCAAGGTTGAGGCACCAATTACAGCGCCATTCATCAAAGATAAAGAGCCACTCTCTATCTCCACTCCCCCAGAATTCCCCTGAGCTCCCGGTTCCACTCCACTCAAAATACGACTGCTGTCTCCTTGACTATCTTCCCCATCCAACAAGACGTTATCAGTCACCCGAATCACTACCTGACCTGCATCTCCTTCTCCTTTAGTATTAGCACTAATTAGAGTACCATTAGTCAAAGATAAAGAGCCACTCTCAATCTCCACTCCCCCAGAATTTCCTTTAGCTTCCGATTCCACTTCACTAAAAACACCACTGACAAATCCTCGACGGCTTTCCCCATCCAACGAGACGTTATCAGTCGCCTGAATCACCACCTTACCCGCATTTCCTTCTCCAAAAGTAGTGGTAGAAATTCGAGCGCCATTCCTCAAAGATAAAGACCCACTCTCAATCTCCACTCCCCCAGAATTTCCCTTGGCTTCCGATGCCACTGCACTATAAATACCACTGAGAAATCCTTGAGTATTTTCCCCATCCAACAAGATGCTATCCGTCGCCCGAATCACTACTTTGCCCGCATCTCCTTCTGCCAATGTAGAGGCAACAATTGAAGCGCCATTAGTGGCTGTTAAAGAGCCGCCCTCAATTTCCACACCCCCAGAATCCCCCTTAGCTCCCGGTTCCACTGTACTCAAAATACGACTGCCTCCTCCTTGAGTACTTTCCCCATCCAAGAAGACGCTATCGGTAGCCCGAATCACTACCTGACCCGCATTTCCTTCTCCTCTGGTATTAGCAGTAATTAGAGCGCCATTGGTCAAAGATAAAGAGCCACTCTCTATCTCCACACCCCCAGAATTTCCCTTAGCTCCCGAGTACACTGCACTCAAAATACGACTGCTGTCTCCTTGAGTACTTTCCCCATCCAATAAGAGGTTATCCGTCGCCCGAATCACCACCTTACCCGCATTTCCTTCTCCAAAAGTAGTGGTAGAAATTAGAGCGCCATTCATCAAAGATAAAGAGCCACTCTCAATCTCTACTCCCCCAGAATTCCCTTTAGCTTCAGATCCCACTTCACTAAAAACACCACTGACAAATCCTTCACTATCTTCCCCATCCAATAAGACGCTATCCGTCGCCCGAATAACTACCTGCCCTCCATTTCCTTCTCCAAAAGTAGAGGCAGAAATAGAAGCGCCATTCATCACAGACAGCGAGTCAGCAGTAATGTTAATATCACCCCCATTCCCCATTCCTGTATTTCCCACGAAGCTGAGTACACCACTATCATCAAGGGTAACTGTATCGTCAGCAACAATAGTCACATTGCCCGCATCCCCTTGTCCAAAGGTTCTGGTCATCAATCGAGTATTCTTTAAAACCAGGGAGCGGCTAGTGATATTAATGTCGCCGGCATTCCTAAGTCCAAATGTACTACTGTCAAGGAGACTATTTTCAATCTGAACGGCTCCATTTTTACTCGTAATATCAATATCTCCACCACCTCCCAGTGAACCTCCATAGGAAAAAATAGCTTGGGAGGTAACATCACCGAAAGCCGTTAGAGATATGGCTCCCCCATCACCCGAATCGGAAAAAGTATTTACCGTACCTTTCAAAGTAATACCACCACGAGAATTAATCATAACTGATGGATTACCAGCCCCTCCATCCATAGAAATTGCTCCCCAGCTTCCCTGTAACCTATCTGTCACTTGAATATCTCCATTCAACGAGGAGTTAGGCTGATACTGATTTGTTAACAAGAGTCTTCCTGGTAAGGGAATTGAAGGGTTATTCGCCTCAGCAAATAAAATTGTGCCAATGCTGATATCTGCACTTGATGGGGTAGGAGTAGGATAGGCAGGCGGAATAAAATTACCCGTACCCATTAAACCAGGTTCACCGAGGAAATCAGGATTAACTCCAGCGCGAATATCCAGAGTCGGTTCATTCTGTCCATTAATAGATATAATCGTTCCATCAGCTAGATTTACCCTCTCGACTAAACCATTTTCTGCATCTGCTCCTTGAATCCAAACATAATCAGGAATCTCTACACTACCTCCTGCCAAAATGTGCAAAGAGGCTCCTTCGTAGGCTTGAATAAACACATCTCCAATAGCCCGAATAATTGGATCATGAGGACTCGATAAAATTCCTAAACTCCCATCCAATTGTTCAATCCGAAAACTTCCCCCACTCCAATAATGAGCATCGCCGCCCACATCAGCCGCACTTCGCAACACCATATCCCCACCGGAAAACAACCCCGAATCGGGATGATTCAAGGCAAAAATATCAATCCCTTGATTTCCCGTTACCAGCAGATTTCCCTGTGCTGATGCAATAAATGGATGGGTGACACTATCCCGAATTCTTACCGTATCTTGGGCGTGTAAGGTTAAATCTTTCCCAGCAGATAACTCCCCCTGTAACTCCAAATTATCCGCCGCTAAGGTTAAATCTTGTCCCGCCGTCAAATTCCCCGCATTAGCAATTGTTCCTCCCGGAGAATTCGTTCCATACTGCAATCCCGGCGTCACATTAATCGTCAACAACGGCGGCGCTTGGGGATTCGTCGCACTAAATTCACTCCCATCCGGAAACGTAAAACTATTGGCTGTACTCGCCACAAACGAACCGCCAACATCCAGCCGGGCATTCTCACCAAACACAATCCCATTCGGATTAATTAAAAACAGATTCGCCGTGCCATTTGCCCGAATCCAGCCATCAATATCCGAAATATTAGTCCCCGTCACCCGCCCCAAAATATTCTCAATATCCAACCCATTATTAAAAAACGCCTCACCCCCCGTCTGTACAGAAAACTCCTCAAAACTATGGAACAGATTCACTCCCCGCACTGTTCCCCCCTCAATCAAACAAACCGGACATCCCGTCACCTGAGAATTGACGGGAAGTGTATTATCCGGCACAATTTGCGCCGAAACTGGACTCAAACTCGTCAAAAGAGTAACCGAGAGACTGCTCAGAATAGAAGCGTAACCTGTTGTCTTTCGCATCATGAAAATCCTCATAGTGGCAGTTACATCCGGCTGGCTATGTGTTAGCGCCAGCGTTGTTAGGTAAGATGCGAAACCCTGAAAGTTAGTCGATTGACAGAAAAGCTACGAGGGGAATTAAATGCAGCTTAGATTATTTATCATTGGAGAATATAATCTGTCACAAAATTTAATCTTCCTGTTGATTTTTGAGTAGTCCAGCTAGGGCGCACGTCAGTCACCCGTGTCAACTTAAGCTCAACCCCTCACCCAAGCCAGCCCTCACCCCCAGCCCCTCTCCCAAGCTTGGGAGAGGGGAGCAAGAGGGGAGCAAGAGGGGAGCAAGAGAATCCGGTTCCCCTTCTTCCATGAAACAAAAGCTCTCGCATCCTCTGGAAGGGGGAGGATTCAAAGCCTCTCTCCTTGCAGGAGAGAGGTTTGGAGAGAGGTTTTCCAGAACCCGACCAAAAGTAAGGTTAGGGGATGAAGGGGAAACGTCCCTGAAGTTAGCAGAATACCTATTGGATTTCCCCACAACATTAGAATTTGAGGTATTTCGTAGTTGATCATCACCCAGAAGGAAATAATAGTTTGTAGTCAGTGCTTTAGCACTTGAGTCACGCCTCACACCGACTACAAACCTATCTGCTTCCAGCATCATTTCCCTGAAGTTAGCTCTAGTTATAGTTTGCATCTTAATTCAATCAATGAGTTCATGAAAATTCAGGACTTTAATTCAGATTAATTCAGGAAGAGTTCAGGTTTTTTCAGGATCATGCTCCAAAATTAACGGACGTTATCCAAATTGCCGTCTAAGATAAAATCTGTCATGCTGAGTGGAGTCCGAAGCGAAGCGGAGGAACGAAACGAAGCATCTATCCAGATTCCGACCCTCGTTCCTGGCTATAGCTGCGCTTCACGCTTCGCTCTCCAATGACATGATAGAACGCAACTTGGTATTCAATTCTGCTCGGATAAGCTTTAATTGCATTAATCTCTCCCTGCTTCCCCTGAAGGGCGGGTTTAGTCAAGTTATCAGTTTTTGCCATAAGTTATCTATAAAACCCGCCCCTACAAACCCTGCTCCCCTCCCCTTAACCGAACAGTATTGACTTAATATTAAACTTTTACCACGGGCTACCAATTATCGTAAACGCCGCCCAATAATACGGATGAGAAAAATCTTGATTTCCCGAAAGCTCAGCCGGTAAAGGAATGGGATTTGTTTCTCCTGATCTTCGCAATGTACCATTATTTAAACGCAACTCTCCCCGCAACATCGCCAGTTGAGCGCGTCGTAACGCCTCTGCCTTTATCGTCACATCCGGTTGTTTTAATTGCCGATAAAACTCACTCATCAGCGCTAAAGTTCCACCATCACTGACATACCAATAACTCGCCAAAGCCGATTTAACTCCCGCGCTAACCGCTAACCCAGCAAACCCTAGCTCAGCATCAACATCTCCAAACGCCGTGCGACAGGCACTTAAAACTAACAACTCAACTTGGGGCGGTTGATGCCAATTCATTTGCCGCATTTGGTTTAATCGTAATTGTTCATCCCCCCAAAGTTGAATATAAGAATGACTCGGATCTCCCGGTTGAAAATCCGCATGGGTAGCCAAGTGGATAATACCAAACGGTTGACGCTGAGATTTGAGAGCATTGAGCGTAAACTCTTGATTCAGAAACGATTGCCCAGACGACACCGTTTGAGTAATAATCTCCAGTTCTGTCGGCACAGCATTTAAAGGAGGTAAGGTTTTAAATTGAGACGATCCCATCGCCATAACCTGAGCATCTTTGATCGGATTATAACGGGTATTCATCAGACTGACACTGGGAATCGAACCAATACTATACTTTTCCACCAAAAACTGTTTACCATCATGTAAAGCTGCCATCGGAATCAGGCGTAAACCAGCATCCATACAAAAGATTAGAGTATCAATACCCAGGGCTTCCAACTCCGATTCCAAAGGAGCAATCAACCATTGATAGAGTTGCTGTGCTGGAGCTAGGTAGCTGCGCCCAGAGGTAATATCCGTAACATTGGTGTAGAAATCATCCAAAGTTTCCTTTAAAGTAATACTACTTACATTGGGGACAATTTTGAGAATCGGTTCACCTTCAGGAAGAACTAATACAAGTTCTAATTGGTCAACAGATGAGCGAGCATAAATGACAACCGGACTCGTTCCCGTTTGACCCTCAATCGTCTTTAGGGTTTCTCGCAGGCTTTCAGCCGTAACAACATCATCCGTCAGATTTTCGCCAAAATACTTCTCAAATTCAGCCTCAAAATTGCGGTCAGTGCTGGATACAATCGTATTAGATGTGGGAACATTAAGTGAGAGTTGAGTCGTCGGAGAATACCAAAAAATCGTGTAATCTCCAGTTTGCTCATCTTGGTCAATCTGAGTTTGCGTTTGCAGAATTTCCCCAATCCGATTGCCGAAGGTTTCTATAGGATTTGCACCTGGAGTTGGCACTGAGTTGGGTTCCTGCACGGGGATTGATTTGGGGGGTTTTGGTGGTAAGTTAGGATCAAAAACTGATAGTATTTGCAGTCGTCTGGCATCCTGGATATGGGTGTAGGGATACTCTTGAGTCGGCGAAATAGTTTGTTCAGATTTAGCATTGCCTCGGGTAATGGCTCCCGATGTTCCATTCGTTCTGGCATCGCCTACAATAAAAGGAGTCATACCATTTCCGCCATGACTAATAATAATTGTGCCACCGTCTATGGCTCCCGCTGTGGAAATACTGGCATTAACATTATTTTGGTCTAAGAAAAAATCATTAGCTTGAAAGAAACTGTTTGTGGTAATAGTAACATTTCCTCCCCTGCCCATATCACGACTCTGGGCGTCAATATGGCGAACAACAATACTCCCCTGACGCGCCTCAAGATTCACATCACCGCCATTCCCAGAAGCAGAGGAATTGAGACTACCCGTAGTAATTTGTCCACTAATACTAGAGAGAGTAATGCCTCCGGGTGCAGTGATGTTATCCCTTGTAGAAATGTCATTGTTTGCGCTGATAGTTATACCAGCTTGATTCATAGAGGTAATCTCTCCTTCAACAAGTAAACTATTCAAAGGTATCAAGCCGCCGACAGTACCATTCAAGACAACAGATCCAGTTTGAGAAGTGAAACTTGGAAATGAGTCAGGATTTTTATTATTAGGATTTAGAATCAGACTGTAATTACCATTCACTGTATTATTAAAGATAATTTTGCCGGAGTCAGGAGTGGAGAAAATACTATCTGAACCGGAAGTAATCAAGTGAACATCTCCAGCCAGAGTGACTTGACCGTCTAAAGTAATACTATTTTGATTGGTTTCGATTTTGACCGGGCGATTAGACTCTGTACTTGTAATCGTAATCGTGCGATTAGCGCTAAGTGTAATTTTGCCGCCCGTATAAAAAGAAGAGAGAGAAATAGCATCGATATCCCTGATTAAAATATTGTCCGCCGCCTGAAGAGTTACATCACCTCCATTACCAAGACTAGAGGTTGTAATGATAGAACCAGCCGTGGCATCAATGCTACCGTTGTTACTCATCATACTAATACTTCCACTTCTCCCGGTAACACCAGCAGCAAAAGTTATACTTCCCCCTTTGGTTTCAATATTGTTCGCCGAAATATCCCCAGATGCGTTGAGAGTGATGTTACCGCCAATAAAACCCCCAGCGGTGTTGAGAATACCTGTAGTAATGGCACCATTGCTGCTGTTTAGAGAAATATTCCCTGCCTGAGATTGTGCGCTAGAGTCCAGATCAAACGTAGTAATATTGCCCACCGCAGTCAGGGAAATATCTTCACCACTCAAGAACTCTGTACTAGCGTTAATATTACCTGTAGTAATATTACCTGTCGCTTCTAACCTAACCGGACCACTCTTAAAATCACTAGACGTGTTGATATTTCCCACTTGAATACTTCCGGCTGGCAGTAAGGGTGTTCCTGGTTGGGTAAAATCGATTCCTGATGTTAATTGAGATATATTAGGAGGGTTATCTAATTTAATTTTACCCGCCTGCAAAATTAGGGTTGGTTTAGAGAACAAATCGAATAAATCTGGATCTGTAATGGGAATTCCAATACCGCTCTGTGAGTCTGTAATCGTAATCGTTCCACCTCTAATACTGCCTGTTGCTTCTACCTTAAGCGCTACACCTGTATAGTCGCCAAAAGTAACATCTCCCTCAGAACTAATAATGGGATCATAGAGGCTATAAAAATTACCCACTCCACCTGACAAGTTAAGCATTGAAAGACTGCCACCAGCCGCAAAGTGAGCATCCCCCGATATATTGCCATCGCTGACTAAACTGAGGTTGTTGCCACTGACAAACGGCGTCTGTGGATGATTTAATGCGAGAATATCAATACTTTGATCACCCTGAATATACAGATTGCCTCCGGCGTTAGCTACAAATGGATTGGCTGCACTATCGCGCACTCGCACTGTATTCGCAGCCAACAGATTCAAATCTCCTGTAGTTCGTAACTGACTCTCAACTAGAGTGAGATTATTTAAGGCGGATAGAGTAGCTGTCTGTGCCGTCACATTTTGGGCAACGACATCACCATTGTCAACGCGAAAGCCATTACGTTGTAACTGTACTTCGTTGGTTGCCGAAACACTCAATCCCGTATCTACATCCCCTTCTGTACCCGTCAGCAAGGTAGCTAAATCCTGGGGACTAAACGGTAACATTTGCCCCGAACTATCCTGTTGCGGTTCAATTTCCAAACTCAATAAATGTCCCGGTTGACTAATTCGGACTAGATTCTCTCCTGGGATGGCTGCAATTGTAATTGTTCCTCCTGGTGCAGTCAGTTGTCCCGTATTAACTACAGTACCGCCAAGTAAGGTTAAATTCTGCCCTGCCCCCACTGCCAAATCACCCGAATTAACCAGACTTCCCGGTTGTGAAATATCAAAAGCAAACTGACTGGGTGTACCGATTAAATCTAGGTAGTTATTACTGCCAAACGCATTAAACCACTGATTTTCTTCAAACCCAATTCCCGTGGCAGTTGTCGCTGTAAAGGATGCGGGGACATTCAAACGGGCATCTGTGCCAAAGATAATTCCAGCCGGGTTGATTAAAAATAAATTAGAATTACCGCCAGTCACCTGAATTAGACCATTAATAATCGAAGGATCACCGCCAGTAACTCGTCCCAAGATATTTTGAATTTCAGGATTGGAGATAAAGTTAGCAATTTGATTAGCATTGAGTCCCAATTGCTGGAAACTGTGGAACAAATTTGCCCCATCTTGGGAAAAGCTGCCACCCTCAATATTAAATTGGTGTCCATCTGGGGTGACAATTGTACCTGTACCATCAGCGGCAGGTATAATCGATTGGGCTTGAGCTGATGATAATGTAGCCATTAAAGCTAGGGGTAAAATTGTCAAGCCTTTGCTGAAAATCTTTACAAAATAGTTCATGAGATGCCTGCCGATTCCCTTTTGGTAGATGATGCGATCCGGATGTAAGTGAGTGGCAACTGAGGTGCTTGTCGGGGTGAGTTCAGCGTGCGATCTGCTGCCTACAGCAGCGCTTCGCTATCGCAATAATCAACTAATGAGTCCTTCCGTACTTAGTTAAGATTAACTCGGTTTTGGTTAACACTAGGGTCAAATTATCGCTCAGGAATCTGAGGCAGTGAGCAATAGGTAAATGGACTACTTTGTTCAGAGGACAAGGTTGAACTGAGGTGTTCTTGTTCACTGACGAAATTGATATTCGATTGAACCACGAGAGTTCTCCTGTTTAGTTAGGTGTTTAGGAAATTAAGTTTTGAGATACACCCGATTCACTTGCCACAAGTCACCCACAAGTGATAGCATTCTTCCTTGCCTTTATTCTTCAAGGAATGAAATTAAGATTTGCTAAGCAGTTGGAACAGTTATCAGACTGGGAACACGGATTTTGGAAAGCTTTCAACTGCCTTGCTCTTCAATTTATAAGCTCTTATATTTTTTGTCAATACAGAAAAGTTCTGGAAAGTTCTGCTAAAGTTCAGTAAGTTTCGCCAATCCATTTCCACGCCAAAGGTTAATTATGAAGTTTGAAGTGTGTTGGCATGATTAAAGTTAGTTTAGCATAACAGCTACGGAAGAGCCAAATTAATTTATTAGGAAAAGAGTCCCCACGTTTTAGAGCAGTAGGGACTCTGTGCGAAAAATCTGTGCGGAATTTGGGTGTAAAGTAAATCTCCTCGCCAGGATATTATCCTCGCCTTTGATTATTGCTTATTCTTTCGTCTCAGCAGAGTACTTGCTCCCCAAGTACCCAAAATAAAAGTTCCCAAAATAGAAGAGGGTTCTGGCACCGAAGCTGTGGGGCGAACCTTACCCGCCACCACATCATCGATGAAACTAGCATAAGTAGAGACTCGCGTCACACCAGCAAATTCACCGAAACTAGCATTAGCGACTCCTTCAATGACAACATCTGTAATTGGATTGTCTGGGAACAGGGGAATGTCAATAATGCGATCTTCATCAGTATCCCAAACGTCAGAAAAACCAAAAGAGGTGATTCCAGCAATCAACTTGTTCCCCTCGTCGTCGAGGAGGAATGAGGGTCCCCCGGAATCACCCGGTCCTGGACTAACTTCCTGATTGCCTAACCCTAAGTCATGGATACCAAAGTGGACACCAAAGGCATCATTTTCCGGATTGCCGTTATCAAAATCAAACAACAACTGGCTTGTAGTATTTTTAGGAAAGTACTCTTCAGGTAGCTGAGAAGCACCTTGAAAAACATCGATAAAGGCATCAAATTGATTCTGACCAAAGCGTTTCCTGCCATCAAACAACTCTGGATCAAATCCTTCAGAACCAATCCCCGTGTCACCATATCCTACAATTGTAAAATTTTGAGCAATTTCATCAGTTTTTCGATAAATGTCATATTGATCAATACGGCTTGAAGCTGGTTTAGATAACTTCAATATAGCCAAATCGCCTTCAATGGAAAAACGAAGATCAAAGCCTGGAAATATAAAAAAATCACTAACTGCTATTGCCTCAAAAATTGGCTGATTCGTGAACAGACTTTCATTGGATAGATTAAAAATTGCCCTTGTTTGACCCACGACATTTAAGTCAAATTGTCCATTTTGGTTCATGAAGCAGTGGGCTGCTGTCAGAATATGTAAGCCTCCAGTCAGTAGAGAACCACTACAAAAGCTTGAGCCTGTTTCCAGAAATGCGACACCCGTAAAATCGAAAGGTTCAACTAAAGCATTGACTGACTCATCATAAACAACGATCGCGTGGGCTGTTCCTCCGGTTCCCAGAATAGTTAAGGCGAGTCCAGCTCCAGTTATTGAAGACTTATTCAAAATTGACATAATTGCCCTTCTAATTATTCGTAAAGATCAACATTCAAACTTTTTGGAACTGCCGCCTCATAGATAGGATGACTTTTCACATCCCTCAATAAGCTTTGTTCCCAACCCTGTGTATTGGACTTTAGACAAAAACGGCTCATTTAAGAACGCGCTTTTTCCCAATTACCTAAGGTATTAAGGATTTCCTCCCCAAACCATAACTAAAAACTATGTTTTTTGTTTTCAAGTCGAATCCTTTGATATGTCAGTATCTTTGACCAACAACTTATCGTCAATACAGATAAGTTCTGGAAAAAGTCGGGAAAGTTCTGGTAAAGTTCAGTAAGCTTCACCAATCCATTTGTAAGCCAAGGGTGAATCATGAACTTTGAAGATGGACTTTTCATTGCCGATGAAGCGGTCTTTGTGACAACAGGACGACGGCTTTCCCCCGTAGAAATCGCTATCCTGCAATACTCCTGGCAGAGAAAAAACTATGAAGAAATCGCCGCAGCCGCCCGTTATTCTACCAGCTACTTAAAGCGAGACGTGGGTCCGAAGTTATGGAAAATGCTGAGTGAAGCCTTGAATGAAAAGGTCAGTAAAACCAATGTTCGCTCCGTTCTAGAACGCCAGTGGCGACAGCAAAGCCAAGGTTTACAACCCGATGTAGAGACGTCCCATGCAACGTCTCTCTATGGCACGTCTGGGAGCAAGGAATCTCAAGAAAATTTAGTCCCTAATCATACTGACTGGGAAGAAGCGGCTGATGTCGGTATATTTTATGGACGCCGCCAAGAACGGGCAACGTTAGTGCAATCCGTTGTCACTGATCGGTGTCGTCTCATTGGGATATTAGGCATCGGCGGAATCGGCAAAACCACACTCACCGCCAAGGTGGCTCAACAGGTGCAGCATGAGTTTGACTATGTGATTTGGCGAAGTCTACGCAACGCCCCACCCCGAGAAACCCTGCTGGGTGACTTAGTGTCCTTTATCTCGAACCAACAGGACACAAAACCAGAATTGGCACGCCTGCTTCATTACCTGCGGACTTCCCGTTGTCTGCTCATTTTAGATAATATGGAAGCCATTTTAGAAGCCGCTCAAGCAGGACAATTTCGCCCCGGTTATGAGGACTATGAGAACCTGCTCAGAGCCATTGGCGAAACCGCCCATCAAAGTTGTGTCATCTTCACCAGTCGAGAAAAACCAGCCATTATTACCGCCAGTGAAGGTGATCAACTCCCTGTGCGCTCCGTGCGCTTGAGTGGCTCTCCTGATATCGCGATCGCATTGCTGCAAGATAAGGGA
This sequence comes from Coleofasciculus chthonoplastes PCC 7420, assembly GCF_000155555.1. Taxonomy (GTDB): domain Bacteria; phylum Cyanobacteriota; class Cyanobacteriia; order Cyanobacteriales; family Coleofasciculaceae; genus Coleofasciculus; species Coleofasciculus chthonoplastes_A. The sequence goes on along the minus strand of NZ_DS989866.1, from coordinate 19,725 downwards.
TTAGTGGGACAACCCACCTATCAACAACAGTTGTGCGATCGCTACGACAATAACCCCCTTGCTATCAAAATTGTTGCCACCTCGATTAAAGCCCTATTTGACGGCGAAATTGAAGCCTTTTTAGCCGAAGATACCGTTGTTTTCAATAGCGTTCGCCGCTTGCTAGAGCAACAGTTTGATCGCCTTCCTTCCCTAGAAAAAAGTATCATGTACTGGTTAGCGATTAATCGAGAAGGGACAACCATCGCCGAACTCCAAGATGACATCGTACCTGGAGTATCTCGGTCAAATTTAATGGAAGCCTTAGAAAGTCTGTGGGGGCGATCGCTAATTGAAAAAGCGACGCGCCTACCCCAAGAAAAGTTGTCGTTCCGTTACACCCAACAACCTGTTGTTATGGAGTACGTGACCGAGCGATTCATTGAGGGCTGTTATGACGAAATTTCCACAGAACACCCTAAAGTATTAATCAGTCACGCTATGGTCAAAGTGACCGCCAAAGATTATGTCAGAGCCAGTCAAATCCGTCTGATTCTAGACCCCCTTGTCCAAAGGCTTAACCAAACCTTTCAATCACCTAAAACCTTAGAAGCTAAACTCGCTGGTATTTCAACCCAACTCCGAGAACATTTTTCGGCATTAGCGGGCTATGGTGGCGGAAATTTGATTAACCTCTTACATCAACTCCACATTAATTTAGCGAACTATAATTTTTCTGATCTAACGATTTGGCAAGCTGACCTACGTCGCCGGAATTTGTATAATGTTAACTTCCAAAATGCCGATTTAAGTAAATCGGTTTTCTCAGAAACCTTAAGTGGCGTACTGGTAGTAGCATTTAGTCCCGATGGAAAACAGGTAGCGACAGGAGATGTAGATGGGAACGTGCGTTTGTGGCAAGTGGCAGATGGCAAACAACTGTTGACGTTGAAAGGGCATCAGGGTTGGGTCTGGGGAGTCAGCTTCAGTCCCGATGGTCAAACCCTAGCAAGTTGTAGTGATGACCAAACCGTGCGCTTATGGGATGTGCGTGAGGGTCAATGTCTCAAGGCGTTTCACGGTCATGCCAATGGAGTTTGGACGGTTGCCTTCAGTCCCGATGGTCAAACCTTAGCCAGTAGTGGTCTTGACCCCACAGTACGCTTGTGGGATGTGGGTAAGGGTCAGTGTATCAAGGCGCTAGAGGGTCAAACCAGTAGGATCTGGTCAGTGGCGTGGAGTCGGGATGGTCGTACTATTGCCAGTAGTGGTCTTGACCCAGCGATTCGCTTATGGGATGTGGGTAATGGTCAGTGTATTAAAGCCTTTCACGGTCACACTGATGAGGTACGAGCTGTAGTTTGGAGTCCCGATGGTCGTACTATCGCCAGTGGCAGTGATGACAAAACCGTGCGCTTATGGGATGTGGGTAATGGTCGCTGTCTCCATGTTTTCCAAGGTCACACCGAGTGGATTCGCTCAGTCGCCTGGAGTCGGGATGGTCATCTCCTCGCCAGTAGCGGTTTTGAGCCAATTGTGCGCTTGTGGGATATTCGTAATCGTCGCTGCCTTAAGATTCTACAGGGTCACACCGAACGAATCTGGTCAGTTGCCTGGAGTCCCGATAATCGCACGATTGCCAGCGCCAGTCATGACCAAACCCTTCGCTTGTGGGATGTCCGTGATGGTCAATGCCTAAAAGCGTTGCATGGTTACACCAGTGGAATCTGGTCGGTTGCTGTCAGTCCTAATGGCGAGTTCTTGGCGAGTGGTAGTGACGACTTTTTGGCGCGGTTGTGGGATAGCCGTAGCGGTGAATGCCTCAAGGTTTTGTCCGGTCACACTAATGGAATACGGGGCGTCACTTGGAGTCCGGATGGTCGTAAGATTGCTACGGGTAGTCTTGACGCCTGCGTGCGCTTGTGGGACGTGGAGAGTGGTCACTGTCTCCTGGCGTTACCCGGTCATACGGGTAGCATTTGGACATTAGTTTGGAGTCCCGATGGTCATACCCTTGCTAGTGGCAGTCATGACTTATCGGTGCGGTTATGGGATGCCCAAACCGGGGTTTGCCGTTCAGTTTTGCAGGGTCACACCAGTTGGGTTTGGACGGTGGCATGGAGTCCAGATAGTCGAACCCTGGCTACGGGTAGTTTTGATTTCTCGATTCGGTTGTGGGATTTGAATAGCGGTCAATCATGGAAACTATTGCAGGGTCATACCGGTTGGGTCTGTTCTGTAGCGTGGAGTCCGGATAGTTGTACTCTTGCCAGTGGCAGTCATGACCAAACGATTCGCTTGTGGGATGTGAGTACGGGTGAATGTCTGAAAACCTGGCACAGCGATGCGGGTGGGGTATGGGTTGTCGCTTGGAGTCCAAATGGTCGGATTCTGGCAAGTGGTAATCATGACTTCTCGGTTCGCTTATGGGATACTCAAACCTGTGAAGCCATAACAGTGTTATCGGGTCACACGAGTTGGGTTTATTCTGTGACGTGGAGTCCAGATGGTCGTATTTTGATTAGTAGTAGTCAAGATGAAACGATTAAAATCTGGGATATTAATACTGGTGAGTGCCTCAAAACCCTACGAGCGAATCGGCTTTACGAGGGGATGAACATTACGGGGACTCGAGGGTTAACGGATGCACAAAAAGCCACCCTTAAGGCGTTAGGGGCTGTTGAACGGTAAATCCTATTTTAAGTAGGTGGACTTTCATTAAAGTTAACAGTTGAGATCAGGGAACTCTTCACTGGGAACAGGGAACTAAGTAGGTGGACACAATTCAAGTTAACTGTTGAGATTAGGGAACAGGGAACGGGGAACAGGGAACAGTAAGGCTTTGAGGGCTATTTACAAAACTTAATATAGTGTCGTTTTCTTTTGTCCGACTACTTATCAAGGGTTTTGACAAATGACGAATGACGTAGCTTGCTTCTCGCGAAGCGAGTTCTCCACCGTTCACTTTAATTATGTCCACCTACTTATCTTTCTCTTACCGACTCACCAATTGCTGAATCACAGAGGTTTGCTGCTCAATTACCGTGGTTTGCTTCTGAGATAAAGCAATTAAAGACGTAATTGACTCTTGTTGTACCTCATTTATCGATTGCATTTCTTTGATCTGCTCTTTCAGTTCCTGAATCGCTTCCTTGAGTTCCTGAACTTGAAAAAAAACTTCTTCTGTGGGTTCCATACCTTAACCAATTACCGCCTTACCTTTCTCAACATACTTAGAAAAAACATCCCAACCGTTATAGCCGCCATTCACCAATTTTCTGACTTTACGCCAATCTCCAACTTTTGCGGCAGTGGCGACCCCTCTATCTTTGAAGTAACAAGCTAGTATCTTAGCAGAAATTTCCGGGTCTAGAGCTAATTCAGGATTATTCTCCAAATCCACCCCCAATTTTTGCCCATACGTGCGATAATTGGCTCTCCCTGTAATCTGAATGTAGCCTCTACCGTGATACTTCGCCCCATCCCCTGGCTTCACATTCCCTAAATCACGGCGTCCTTCATAATGTTTGGTAAAATATTTTGGTCCACCAAACTCATTAATGGGCTTAAACCCGTTGGTTTCCACTCGCACCGTTGCCAGTAAACCAATTAGCACCTGCTTATCCAAAATATCGTAGTCCTGAAGCGCCTCTAATACCCCAGGTAAATATTTCTGGCTATCACTTAGGGGACAATCCATTATTTTTGCCGCTTGTTCGGGTGTAATCAGTTGGGGTACGGCGGGTTTGGCTGGCTCACTATTTCCTTGACCATTCATCGATGCTTGTTTTTTGGGTTCTTCCGGTTCGTCTTCTTCAAACCAAACCATTGCGGCGGCACCTAGGGTGGGCAAGTCTTCGAGAGTAACCGGGGTAGTCTGGACCTCTTCCCCATTGTTTTCCGCAGGTTCCAGCGGCGCTAAACGCTCATGTTCCAAACGCTCTTTCTCTTCTCGCAAGCGGCGTTTCTCCGCTTCAAGTCGCCGCAATTGCTCCTGATACTCCATTTGCTCATTGATATTGCTCAGAGCTAACTCGGCATTTTGAGCCACGGTTGCGGCTGTCTTTTCTTGGCTCTGTCCTTTTTCTTCAAACTGAGTGACGAAACCCTGCACGTCTTTCTGAATTAGCTGCTCAACGTGATAGGCAAAGGTGGCATAAGCATCGTCATGGGATTCAAACTGACTGTAGGGTCCAGCCATTTGCAGGAACTGCCAGCCCTCAATTTTCATATTTTCGGCTGTATTGCGGAATTGCTTATATTTTTCCCCATGGGCGAAAAATTCTTCCACGGCGGCGGAAACGGCTACCGCTTGACTCAACCCAAACGCTGACCATCCGACAATTTCCTGGATCTTAGATTCGGGCTTTTGAATCCCACCATGGCGGGAACAATAACACCGCCGATAATCGTTAGTAACCTCAAAGAGTTATGGCGATCGCGTTCCTTGGTTGCCCGTCCTTCCAGCCACAGCACTTGATCCAACCATCGGGCTTTCATAAAGTCCTTTTTCAAGGGGGGCAAGTCCGTCTGCTCGATTAAGTTACTCAGGTGTTGCCTAAGATATTGACTGTAAGAGTTCTTTTTTGCCACGTTCTATGCCTTGATCTGCAAGAGTCTATATAACAATGGTGGGCTTAAGACATTATGAAATGACCCAATAAATAATTTAGTTTGAGCAACAAACGCTTCATGCAACACTCAAACCGGATCAGCGGTATACGTCTCAATCAACTTAATTTTTATTATGTCATAAAAAAAAATACATTAGCATCAATCTCCGAATTACACTTATTTTAAAACCTCCGATTTCACCGAATCAATGTCAACGCTTCTTCCCACCTTATTTGGAGGCAATTTATCCGGGCAACGCATCCGCAGGTCACGAAAGCATCTGCCCAATTAGATGAGCCAGTGCTGCTGCATCTTTACTCACATCAATAGCGTGCAAAAGTCCCGATGCCACTAAATCTGTGGCTCGTTCATCGGTTACCTCTCCCTGCAACGCGGCTGCCAATTTATCAGCCGTTCGTCCACTCCCGGCTAAGACAATCGCAGGTCGCTGGGCTTTCACACTTTGCGCCACATCCTGCCAGGTAATCTCACCACCATTCACCACAATCGTAACCGAAGGTAACCCCTTAGCTAAATGACTACCAATCTCAGATAACCAGGGGGATTCATCTCCCCAATTGCAGCCTGGAACTAAGACAAAGTGGGTGTGATTTGGCTCTAGCATCGCCGCATCAGCATTCATGCTTTTAACACCAGGAAGTATAACCGTACCAATCGCGGCGACACCAAGTAATGGGAATGTCCCACGAATCCTTGTCCGCGCTTGACCAATAAATTGCATAATCCCCGCATCCGTCCCCCCATCGACAACTACCACTCCCAGTTGTTCAGCCAGAGGCGCAATCACTTCGAGAAAAATGCGTCGCAAATCATTTTTGTCAGACTCACTAATCTTACTCGCTCCACCCACTAACGCCAGGGTAGGACGGGGTTGGTCAAGACCAAGCTGGTGCAACGCCGCCGCCAACGCCGTGGGACTGTGGACTTGAACAACATGGGCGGAGAGGTTATTGTTAAAGGTTAAAGTACAGGAGTTTTTCATTGAATTGACTCTAGAGAGAGAATATTTTAACCATCAGTTTAACCATGTCATCGAGGACAATGATCTTAAGATTAAGCCACGTCAATCCTTAAGAGCAACAAGGATAGGTTACTCCAGTGCACGGCTTAACCTGAGCTTCACGGCTTTTTCCTCTATTTAGTATTCCCAGTTGTTTGGTAAACCAGCCTGTAGAGACGTTGCATGCAACGTCTCTACATTGCCTTTAACTGGCTAATACCTTCGTCCTCGTGTTCCAGTAGTCAAATTTGGTGGTATCAATATGCTCAACCACGCCTCCTAAGTGGCGTACCTGGTGAACCATGTCACCTGTACCTCCGGGCGCGTCACCGCCTTTACCGTTCCACAGAACAATCAGTCGCACGCGATCAATGCCATACATGAGGGTAGAATACAACGCCCAGCGATTATTGCGCTCGAAGGCATTATCCCCTATCGGCACGTCTCCCAATCGTTCCGGTTGCAGACTAAATGACACATTAGGGTGATTCTGAATTGTATAGAAACGGGATACCCAGTTATCCCCAGCAAAACTAACAGATTCGAGAATAAACTGAGCTGGGGCAAAGGGCAGAAATACCTCCACCTTCATGTTCCGCTTTAAGCAGGCTTCGATAAACAAAATATCACCGCCACAAGCCGCACCGGGAGCAATTGCCAAGCAATTGGTACTGGGATTTAACTTATCCAGAGTCTCCTCAATTTTTTGCCGCGCCTCATTTTCCATGGCAGCGGGAAAACGCGGTTGCTCCCGTGTCGGACTATCAATCATGTGACCGGAAAAGAGGATCACTTGTGTGGGTTCTGGTTCGCTCTCATCCGCCGTTATTGCCGTTTGATTGTTCAGTCGGTCGAGTTCCCCTTGGATCACCACTTGTCCTGCTTGTACATACTCCGGGCGGAAAGCAAGCGCCGCCAAAAGTTCCAGTTGATCCAGGGTGGCTTCTAGGGCAAATTTATTGTTCCAGAGTAGCGTTAACGCCTTTTTATACGCTCGCGTGACTTGTTTAGGAACGTCGGCTGCCAATACCGCTAAATCTCCTAAGGAAACATACGCCCAGGCATCATTTTCATTGGTCTTCACTGCACTTTCCAGGCAGAATTGAACCGCTCCTTTGAGATTGGGTAACTGTTGCCGCAGGGCTTCTCCTTCGGCATCGCTATCGAGATCACAATGCTGGACTAAATGATCGAGAAGGACTAATAAGGTTAGGGCATTAATCCCAGCATAATAGTGATTGTGATCCAGCCGATAGGCTTTGAGATAGGTATCAACGGCTTTTTTGAGTAAGTGCGCGGCATCATAGGCAGCACTTAACCGCTCCGGCTCATCGGTGATGTCTTTCCATTCATTGCGCCACATTTCTTTGTAAATGCGAGCTAAGTAACAGAGCGCATCTATATTTTTGGGTTCATCTTGGAGCAATGACTCTAATTTGACAATCCCTTCATCAAATTGCTTTAAGCGGCTGAGATGAAATGCTTCTTCTTTGCGAAACTCAGAATTTTTGGAATTGATTTTCAAGCCTTGGCGATATTCTTTGAGCGCTAGGGCATGATTTCCCAGATTTTTTAGGGCTTTCCCCGCTTCAGCTAGGGCTTCTTCTTTAATTAGGGGATTACTCACCTCTTCGGTTAATAATAAGACATCCCCAATCCGCTTTTGTCGCTGGGCAAGCACCACACGCTCTTGCCATTCTTTGTATTCCTGCCAGTATCCGGTTGCCAGGGGTGTTTGCAATGACTTGCGATCGGGTTCATCCAGTCCGGTTAAAATACTGAAAATTGGGCTATGAATGCGGTTTTTGTCCGACTCCCAGGTGGCACGCGCCATTTTCACGATCGCCTGCTTGTCTTTGTGTAAATACTCTGGGTCAGGACAACCGCTATCATCACAGTGATAAGGCAGAGTCCGGACATTGAAAATATCGTAAGGCATGTAAGACCGACCACATTGGATGTGAATCAAGCCGCGCTTACGCAGGGCGTGGCGAATGCCTAACTCGTAAAACACGTTAGCATTATCAATACTTAAATCTGCCAGAACCAGGTCAGCGAGCAATAGCTCCTGAAACATATCAGTCAAAATATCGCCACTAACCATTTCTTCATCGGCACGAAATGACTCAAATCCTGCCTCTTCTAAGGCTGGCTTAATTAAGTTCCGATAAATGCTGTTAAAGTCAATCCAAAGCCCATCCGGTCCTTTTTTTCGTCCAAAGGGCATTACCACAAAGGCATGAGGTAATCCCTTTTTCGGCGGTTCCTGAGCAGGTTCTTCAACTTTTTTAACCACCTCCAATGTGACCGCTTCTTTGGGGGTTTGGGCGGTAACGGCTAGGGTTTCAACGTTGTTTGATTCTTCTTGGTGTTCGACAACGGGTTCTTTGATCGCTTCTGTGAGTAAATCATCACTCGGCTCCAGCAAGGGGGTGGCAATTTGACGCCGTTCGGAAATCGGTTGACTATAGTAATTCCAGAGTGTATTTTCTGTCGCTAGCACGAGCTGAAAAAATTCCTCACCCGTCCGCTCTTTGGCGGTTAAACTTTGCCAGCGATCGCGAATCATGTTGAGGGCTAAAATGAGCTGGTTATTCGCATTCACGCGATCGTCGATGCGTCCTAATTCTAACCACAGGCTAAATACGGTTGCCAAGAAGAGGGTAAACGCCACCCAGACGCCGACACTCACGCCTAAAACGGGTAATAATGCACTCAATCCAGCCACGCTAAACATGGCAATTTGTAAGCGAGTGCGAGTGGTGTTGAGTTGGGCGAGTTCTTGGGTATAGTGTTGCCGTTGCGCTTCTAGGCGATAGTGCAAGTAATCTGAGGGCAGTAAATCCGTAAAACCCGGATCATGATTTTGGTATTCGCCCCTCTCATCCGGGGGAAGATGACCCGTATAGGGTTGCATTACTAAATCACTGCCAATACTATCAAAGACCTGGCGTTGAATCGCTGTAACTCGTTCATTCAACCATTGATGACGATTCTCTTGTCCGGGTAGCAATGTCCGATACAGATAGATCGTTTTGCGAATTTCTTCAGCACCAGCATTGAGAATTTGCCAATACTGTCCTTGTTGCAGGTTGCGACTAATCGCCAAAACGATCACATTGATAATCGGAACTAAAACTAAACCAATGATTAAGATTCGTCCCGGTGGGGCGGCGATGAGTTGCCTATCTGTACTGGCGATAACCACCGCGAGGAATGTGGCGATCGCACTGAGCAAAATTGAGCCACCCCGAAGACTCAAATATTGTCTATAAGTGATTGCAGCTTGGGTTTTAAGCTGGGCATATCGCTGCCATGCTGTTTCTAAAACTAAGGAGCGATCGCCTTTGAGATCCTGTTCTATCATTACTTACTCGGCTTGATCCTACTGCTATCCTGTGACTGTTCGGAAAAAGATAGACTAGCTCCACTACGCTAACATCTAGTTTCTAGGAATTACATCTTGACAGAATAAATAGAATATGATGAGTTTTGATGGTTGGGCAGGGCGGTTTAGCCCCTTTATTCCTTGGCTGCTATTCCCGACACCCGACACCCGACAATTTCTTCTTGTCACAGATAGGGTCAAAGATAGCAGTTTTATCTGGGGGATCAGCCCCCCAGACCCCCCTTGTTCCCCTTATAGATCCCCCTCCCGTCCCCCTTTTTAGATCCCCCTTCCGTCCCCCTTTTTAGATCCCCCTTCCGTCCCCCTTAAAAAGAGGGAGACCAAAGGATGCGGGAGCTTTTTGTTTCATGGGGGAAGGGGAATCGGATTCTCTTGCTCCCCTCTCCCCGGCGTGGGAGAGGGGCTGGGGGAGAGGGGTTGAGCTTAAGTTGACACCAATGATTTAAAACCCGCCCCTACAACAATTGCCTGTGCCGTACCAATTGTGCCGCTAATTGAATCGCCGCTTTCATACTGGTCGAATTAGCAATTCCCTGACCAGCAATATCATAAGCCGTACCGTGATCCGGAGAGGTTCGCACAAATGGTAGACCAATTGTGGTGTTAATCGCTCGGTCAAATGCCATCAGTTTAACTGGAATTAAACCTTGGTCATGGTAAAGCGCCAAATACGCATCGGGGAGATTGGGGATGGCTGGATTACTGTACCAGGCTTGACCCGCTTTTACCCAAAGGGTATCGGGTGGTACAGGTCCATCCAATTTTATCTGGGGACGTTGCTTTCGTTCCTGTTCTAGCCAGGGAATCAACCAGTCTTTTTCCTCACGCCCTAATTGTCCCTGTTCACCACTGTGGGGGTTTAACCCAGAAATGGCAATGCGAGGGGTTTCTACCCCAAACTCCAGCCGTAAGTATTCCACCAGTAAATCCAGTTTTGTTTTCATCAAGTCTGGGGTTAAAGTATGGGGGACTTGATGCAAAGGAATATGGGTTGTGGCTAACAGGGTTCGCAATAGCCACCCGGTATGAGGCGATCGCGCGACGAATAGCATCCCGAATCGCTCGACACCAGCCGCCTGTGCTAACACTTCAGTTTGACCCGGATAGTCATGTCCGGCGGCTTTCCAGAATGACTTGGCAATCGGCGCAGTGACAATTCCCTCAAACTCACCCGCCAAGGTTTGCGCGATCGCACTCTTTAAATAAGCAAAACTGGCGTCCCCACTCGCCGCATTTCCCCGCCCCAGAGTAATCTGATGTGCGGTTGAGGCGTCTAAGGGGATATCTAGTATGGATAGATTATCTGGTTCAGCCAGAGGTGTGGTACTGTCTACGGTGTGCCGCAATTCCTTATACGCCGTCTGTAACAACGAGCGACTACCAATAACCGTTATTTGAGCATCTTGAGTTATCTGCTCATCTGCCAACGCCTTCAGCACCACCTCCGGACCAATTCCAGCCGGATCACCCAAGGTGACAGCCAAGCGAGGACGCCCTTGGGGTGGATGGTGCGGTTGTGTAAACAAATATTTCTCAGTTTTCATTTTGGATTTCAACCCAATCGCGATAATCTTATAACTTAAAGCCTGTTTAGCGATCGCAAGAGGAGACTAAGACATGAACGCTGAAATTTTCAATGCTGCTGTACTATCCTTTACCCTAATTCTCGTGGGTATGGGTTTGGGATTTTTGTTACTCAAAATCCAAGGCGGCGAGGGGTAGATTTGTGTGAGGGGGTGATTGGGTGAGGGGTAGATTTGTGTGAGGGGGTGAGGGGGTGAGGGGGTGAGGGGGGAGCAAATGACCAATGACATAAGACCAATGACATAAGACAAATTCTGATAGAATTATATAGAAATGTTAAGTTTACAGGCAGAACTTTTATAAATGAACTTGTTGGTCGTTGGTGCAACAGGCACTTTAGGAAGACAGGTGGTTCGTCGGGCGCTCGATGAAGGTCATCAGGTGCGCTGTCTGGTGCGTAGCCCTAGGAAAGCCACATTTTTGAAAGAATGGGGAGCCGAACTGGTACAAGGAAACTTGTGTGAACCCGATACATTACCGCCTGCTTTGGAAGGCATAACCGCTATTATTGATGCAGCAACCTCTAGACCAACAGGCTCTCTCACCATTAAACAGGTAGACTGGGATGGCAAGGTGGCGCTGATTCAAGCGGCGGCGGCGGCGGGAGTGGAGCGCTTTGTCTTTTTCTCGATTCTCAATTGTGAGAAGTTTCCCAAGGTGCCGTTGATGGAGATTAAACGGTGTACTGAACTGTTTCTGGCAGAATCAGGATTAAATTACACCATCTTGCAACCTGCTGGGTTTATGCAAGGACTGATTATGCAGTATGCTGTGCCAATCTTGGAAGGGCAAGCGGTTTGGATTACCGGGGAAGCTGCGCCCACCGCTTATATGGATACTCAGGATATTGCTAAATTTGCCGTTCGTGCGCTTGAGGTTCCGGAAACGACAAATAAAACCTTTCCGGTTGTGGGAACACGAGCCTGGAGAGCCGATGAGATTATTAGTCTATGTGAGCGACTCTCCGGTAAGGATGCTAGAATTGCTCGACTCCCGATTAATTTCTTGCGGGCAATGCGCCAGATTACCAGATTTTTTCAGTGGGGTTGGAATATCGCCGATCGCTTGGCATTCACGGAGGTGTTAGCGACGGGGAAACCGATGACGGCTTCTATGGATGAGGTTTATCCGGTTTTTGGTCTTGATCCCAACGATACAACTACTTTGGAAGCTTATCTGCAAGAGTATTTTAGCCGAATTACCAAGAAGCTGAGGGAAATTGATTATGAGAAAAGCAAGGCGAAAAAGAAGAAGAGGAAGACACCGATGAAAAAACCTTAAGCCTAGAACATAGGTTGAAGTGTTAAGCTAAAATCCCCTCTCCCTCCGAGGGAGAGGGGAGTAAGAGGGCATAGTCTTTGAGTGACACAGATTGTCGCTTTTTGGTGTAAGCTTTCTCGTCAAGGGGATCAATGATAGGTTGAAGTTGAGCAAATCAGGGTTATTGGGTAGAACAACTATTAATAATGTATGACGCGGACTGATAAGTGTGGGCAAAGCAGGGATTATTTATAACGACTACAAACCTGTAGCTTGTCGGGTTGCTGAAGAGTTACAAGAGCAACTCATGGCAGCGGGTTGGGAAGTGTATATGGCAACGGGTGTGGGCGGACTTTTAGGCTATTCCCGCCCTGAGTCTCCAGTCTGTCATACACCGATAGATAAGCTAGCAGCGCCGGGATTTGATGAAAAAATGGCGTTTGCGATCGTTCTGGGGGGAGATGGTACGGTGATGGCGGCGTTTCGCCAAGTGGCGCCCTTCGGAATTCCTCTGCTGGCAATTAATACCGGACACATGGGATTTCTGACTGAAATCTATCTGAATCAACTTCCCCAGGCGATAGAACAGGTGATGACGGGGGAGTATGAGATAGAAGAACGCGCGATGCTGTTGGTGCAGGTGGTGCGGGATCAGTGTATCTGGTGGGAAGCCTTGTGTTTGAATGAGATGGTTTTGCACCGGGAACCGTTGACCTGTATGTGCCATTTTGAGGTGAAAATTGGACGGCATTCGTCGGTGGATATTGCGGCTGATGGGGTGATTATCTCCACACCGACGGGTTCGACGGCGTATTCCCTGAGTGCGGGGGGAACGGTGGTAACGCCTGGGGTGCCAGTGTTGCAGTTGATGCCGATATGTCCTCATTCTTTGGCGTCGCGGGCGTTAGTGTTTGCGGATACGGAAAAAGTGCAGGTGTTTCCGGCGATGCCGACTCAGTTGGTGATGGTGGTGGATGGAAATGCGGGCTGTTATGTGTTACCTGAGGATCAGGTTCATGTGGCGCGATCGCCTTATTCGGCTAAATTTATTCGCCTGCAACCGCCTGAGTTTTTCCGGGTGTTGCGTGAGAAGTTGGGCTGGGGATTACCTCACATTGCGAAACCGACATCGGTGGAGTTACCTTAAGTCTTTGATTGTCTGATGCGACAACCAGTAGGTGTTTTTTTCGGGGAGTCAAAATTTGAGGCTGTAATCCTTATTGGGTGAGGGATACAGGCTTTTTTGCGGCTGAGGAGGTTGTCGCAATGGCTGAAATGCCTATTCAGAAAGGGTTTGAGACTTTTTTGTTGGCGGGAATTGTCAAAAGTGAGGGCTGAAATGCTATAGTTAGAGGAGGTTGTCGCAATCGAACCTTGAAAACTAAATACAGCAAGCGTTTCAGAGGTCGGCGGTCGAAATCCTCTATAATCCCTATCAGGGATTGAAACCTCATCCTTCAAGGGACGGCGCTGTTTATCCTTGTCGAAATCCTCTATAATCCCTATCAGGGATTGAAACTAACAACTCATCGCCCATTTTGCCGCTTGGGTCAAGTCGAAATCCTCTATAATCCCTATCAGGGATTGAAACGCAGTTCCTTTAGGCACCACTCGCTTTTAAGAGAGTCGAAATCCTCTATAATCCCTATCAGGGATTGAAACCGACACCCTGTCCAGAACAGAAACTTCACGAACGTCGAAATCCTCTATAATCCCTATCAGGGATTGAAACTGGCGTGTTCAACGGAGTAATCACCGGCGCGGCTAAAGTCGAAATCCTCTATAATCCCTATCAGGGATTGAAACTGGATATTTTGCAGTAAGTACGGGGAGTAAATGTTTAGTCGAAATCCTCTATAATCCCTATCAGGGATTGAAACAGAAAATTTCTTAAGATTCAAAGACCGAGTAATCGTCGAAATCCTCTATAATCCCTATCAGGGATTGAAACATATTAGACGGCGCGATCGCTAGCCCTATAACAGGTCGAAATCCTCTATAATCCCTATCAGGGATTGAAACGTGAATATTTGGGCGAATGGTGCGTATCTTTCCAGTCGAAATCCTCTATAATCCCTATCAGGGATTGAAACGATTATTTCTACTCCGCGCCAATCATCAAAAACTGTCGAAATCCTCTATAATCCCTATCAGGGATTGAAACTTTCAGATTTATTGATTTCAGCAATCCATGATGCGTCGAAATCCTCTATAATCCCTATCAGGGATTGAAACTTGAATACATTATCGGGACTACGGAAGTTGAAACGTCGAAATCCTCTATAATCCCTATCAGGGATTGAAACGCTAGTCATCTTTATCTGTAACTCCTATCAGCGATAACCAAAACCGAATAAGCTGTCATGCATTTATAGCAATAGACATATCGATTAGGACGTTCGGCACCATTGTAGAGACGTTGCATGCAACGTCTCTACATAAATGATGTGTCCTAACAGCCATGGCGGTTGCTATAAATTGGGTATTAAGCTGTCACGCATTTAAATTGGGAATGGGTAGCGAGCAAGATGCAAAGCCTGCGGCATGGCTTCGCTTAACGCACTACAAGGATTTCGCAATTCTTGACATTATGGTTTAAATGCCGAACAGCTTAGTAGCGAGCAAGATGCAAAGCCTGCGGCATGGCTTCGCTTAACGCACTACAAGGCTTTCGCCGTTATTGATATTAAGGTTTAAATGCCGAACAGCTTATTGACTGGCTAAGACGGTGTATTTTGATGGCGGAAACTGATTCAGGCGAAGCGATTCGGGCATTTCGACGCGGGATTTAGCGAGTCAGGTGGGCAATGCCCACCCTACTGTTCAATCGCCTGTTGTAACATAGCTTTGTTGAGTACAGCAGATGGAGTATCAAGGGATTCGAGGTTCCTTGCTAACAATTGCTCGACGGTAGCCGCCAATAAGTCAGAGAGAAGATGACGCCAAGCCTGAAGCTGGGCTGAATGTCCGTCTTGCTTGCACCATTGTGCGATCGCATAAGATAGATTTTCTATTTTATCAGGTAACGGTTTGATTAAGTCAGCCAAGTCAGCCAAGTCTTGAGCCGAGAAAAGTTCTCGTTGATGAGTTAAGAGTTCAATAAAAGCCGCAACATTCTGTTGAGAGAATGACTGTGCTGCGGCTTTGACAACTTCGAGAGGTAAATCTAACCCTTCAGCAATCATCTCCACGTTTAAACCCAACTGCATCATCCGAGGGATGGTTTCTAACTTAGCTTTGAGTTGACCTTCATCTAACCCTTCTTGTTTGGCTTCTTGATAAACTTTGGTTTGTTTGAGTTCACTTAACCCGAACATGGCTTCTATCTCCTCTCGGCTTTTTTGCGGTAATTTGTAAACAATGATTGTCTCAATTAAATTAATTAGGTTCCGTTGTGTCGTCTGATCCGTTATCTGAGCTTGGGCTTGTTCGATTAGGGTCCTTGCTCGTTCAGGGGCTGTCTGTTGATTTTCAATCACTAGCTTAACAATATTAACCCCCAAGGAATCCGATGCATCGTCTCCTAACTCATCCAAGTAAATCCGTTGCACTCTGGTAAACAGTTCCCGAAATTGTAACGGTTGTTCTCGTTCAATCCGGCGAGTCGGATAAATGACGACAACCCGCCAAGGACAAGCGGGTTTATCTTGTCTCAAGTAGAGAAAGAGTTCAGCAAATATACGATAGTATAAATCCTCATCGGGTTGAAACTGAACTTCGACGACATAGAAGGGGTTTTGGGAGTTTTCCGTCTTGGGGAAAAATAAACCATCCAGTCGAAATGCTAGTTGTTTGATTTCACGGGAGGTGAATTGATAAGTTGTTGCTTGTTCTGTTGACTGGTTAATCAGTTCAAAGAAGATACTGGGAAATTGTTTAAACAGGCTATAAAACAGGGTATCAGTTTTCACGTTCTCCTTTGGTAACTATTACACCGTGGACAACGGCTACTATGCCACCCTCTCTGGTGCAAAATTCCTATCAGGATTGTCTTGACTAATTTTAAAAAATATGCATAGACCGAGGAAGAACAGCGCGATCGCACTTCTTTTCGGGTAGCGAGTTCTACTTCTCGCCTTTAATTGTGTCTACCTACTGATCAGGGATTGAAACAGTCAAATTGTACTGATTACAAGTCGCGATTAACTCATCAATATAACGCGATCGCACGGAGTCAGGGACGATGATTTGACAGTCTTTGCCATATTGCTTCACCTCCCGCAGAAACCAAAACGTACTCGATACGCTTCTCACCACCCGCCGTACTCGTGGCTGATCCGGTAGCCAGTCGTTTTCCTGATCCTCGCGTCTGGCTTGATAGGCAAATGCTAATCCTTTAAATAGATGCATTTCCACCTCAATCTGATCCAAATTGTGTCGCCATTGTCCCTTAATCGGCGTTATCGCGGCGTCTTGAATCCGATCTAATCGCAAACACCAGTTATGCTGTAACTCCGGAATATCCAGGTTCCCTTCGGTTTCTTCACACCAGCAATCGAGGTACTGACGTTTTTCGTGGAGATTGATTCTCCCATAACGAATCGTAAACTGCCATAAACGCCCTGGGGCATCTTGATAGGATAACTCAAAAGGATGCTGGCGGCGCAGATAGCGGTCAATCTCTATCCGCCAAGGTGGGGGTAAATTGTCCACAAACCCTTCAATTTTGCGGCGTAGGGGAATCGAGAGTTCGCTGCGTTCGAGTAATAATTCTGCCACAATCCGCGCTTGTTCCATCTCTCCAATATCAGTTAAGGCGCCAATTGTCCGATCTAACGCCTGGATACGACTATCGGTCCAATCCTGATTCGGTAATACCAATAACTGACGACGGGCGATCGCTTCTACGAGTTTGGAGATATTGGCACGTTCTCCCCATAAGATACCTAATTCTAGCGCGATCGCTTCTAGTTCGGTTTTGTCTCGTGTGGATAGGGATAGGGTGATTGACTGACCTTTGCGACTCATCGAATTTATACGGACACTTTATCCGGATAATGTGGCTCATTTTCTATTTTGAGTGTCATCATGGGAAATAACAAGACGTTACGGACACTGTTTCACGGATATGTCCGAGTATCAAATTACGCTCAAACCCATCTATTCTTGTCCGGCTGATCAAGTACCCGAAGGGTTCACCTTACCCCAAGGCTGGTCATCCCTGTCTGGACATCAAGTGGAAACCTTAGCCGCCATCAGAAATCCAGACATTGATGTTATTTTTAACACCGCCATGACTGGAGATGGCAAAAGTTTAGCCGCTTATTTAGAGGTTCTGCAAGGGAATAGTTGTGCCATGGGACTCTATCCTACCAATGAACTTGCCCGTGATCAAGAACTCCAGATTCGCGGCTATATTGATACCTTTCAGCCTGCCAATGACCCCCGTGTTGTGCGACTGTCTGGGGCAGACTTAGAACAGTATGCCGAAAATGAAGGATTAAGAAAAAGCGCCGCGATCGCCTCTCGTAGCAGTCAGGCGGAGGTGTTACTCACCAATCCCGATATTTTCCATTATTTACATCGCGGGGCGTATTTAGTTAAGGGGGATAGTCCGGATCGGTTATGGGGGCGAATTGATAAGGATTTTGACTTATTTATCTTTGATGAATTCCACGTCTTTAATCCGCCCCAAGTTGCCAGCATTATTAATACCCTGTTGCTGATTCGCTGTACCAATCGCCGCAAAAAATTCCTATTTCTATCGGCGACACCGGAACCGCCGTTAATTGAGCGATTGCAAACCGCTGGATTTCGGGTCAAACTAATTAACAATACCTATAAGTTCCCCGATACCGTAGCCGCCTGTCAACAATTAGAACAGCAGCAGTGGCGGCAAGTTTCTCGGTCAATTACGCTCAAGTTTATCCCCCTCGACCCCTCATTTAATGCCTCGGAAGCCTGGATAGTCAACCATTTAGCCTTAATTTTGGCTCAGTTTCAGCAGCATCCAGGGAGTAAAGGGGCAATAATTCTCAACTCCATTGCTGCCGTGAAGCGACTGGTGCCCTTTTTGCGGGAGAAGTTGCAGCCTGTGGGGTTAACAGTGGGAGAAAATACCGGGTTATCGGGAAGCGGAGAAAAAGCGCGATCGCTGGCGGCGGATTTAGTGGTTGGTACGAGTACAATTGATGTGGGCGTAGATTTTAAGATTAACTTTTTAATCTTTGAGTCGGCTGATGCGGGGAACTTTATTCAACGGTTGGGGCGGTTGGGGCGCCATCAGGGGTATGAACAAAAGGGTAAATTTGTCAAGTTTAAAACCTTTACCGCTTATGCCTTAGTTCCCAACTTTTTAGTCGAACGCTTGTTTACAGCAGAACAGCCCCCATTACACCCCACTGGAGACTATAATCGCTCATTTTTACATCAGACTATTACCGCAAACTATCGCCAGATTAACGACTTTCGCGGCTATTATTCCCGCTGGGGGGCAGTACAGTCCTGTTTCTTAGCCTATCAGTTACGCGATCGCACAATTCAGTCTCAGTATGCCCAGAGTCGGGAAACGTTTTGTCAACTCAGCGAGGCTGTATTTAATACCCAATTGAAGCGAGTGGCGGGGCGGATTCGGGGATGGGCGCAAGACTGGCAAGAATTATCGGGAAAGAAAGGCAATCCCATTGCTGAAGATGCGGCAAGTTTTCGCGGTGTGAGTTCCTTACAATGTGGACTCTATGACATCACCGAAGACAATCCCGTTGACCGATTTAAAACCTACAACTTACCCGGAATTCTGAGTAACCTAGAGATTGAATGGTGGACGAAAGCCGGATTTATACGGACACTTCAGCAGACCGCCACAGACACCAGACAACCCATTGCCAAAGGGAGGTTTGAATACTGTCTGGGATTTATGAAATTGCACGCCTATCGGGAAGAACGATTAAACTGGCGGTTTACCTATCCAGGAGACTTACAACCGATTGCAGAGGCGTTCAAGGTGCAGGTACTCACCGGGATTCAAATTTGGCAACCCGATAACCCTTGGGTGGGTGCAATTAACCAACGGTTACAGAAGCAGGGATTAGTCAGTTATGTCTTGTCGCGTTCCGTCATAGAAGTAAGGCGGCGATTACGCTTACCGATGCACTTTCAGATCTATCCGATCAGCGACCAATACAGTATACACGAAGCAACAGCCCCTTATGCGATCGCCCTTGGACAATCTGCATTATTACTCGATACCCTAGCCCATCGATTTCAGAATCAGGGAGGAGAAATATGGATTACTTAATTCGTTCGTAGTCGGCACTTTAGTGCCATCAGCGCTAAAGCGCTAACTACAAACTCTGTGTGTGATTAATTAAACTTCATTTAATCTCAAAATGCAGCTAAATCAACCCACAATACAACAACTCAAGGAACTATCCACCCAACTTCCCGAAAAAATTCCCTACTTAAAAATGCTCATTCTATTTGGTTCAAGGGCGACAGGAGAAACCCATAATGATAGTGATTGGGACTTTGCCACCCTCTATGATCCCAATCTCCGCCAGTCTCATATTGCCGACAATGCCTTTAAGGGGTTTGAAGTTCCATTAATTCTGGGTCAAACTTTTGGCATCAATAGCGATATCATTGATGTCGTCGAACTGAACACCTGTCCGTGGCTGCTGGCTCATTTTATCGCCCGTGACGGCATCCTCATTTCTGAAAAAGACGCGGGAGGATTCGAGTATTTTCGTTTGACATCCTTGAGGACTGAATCAGAATTAAAACAGTTTCGCCAAGACCAGCGTCAGCTTATTGATATGGAATTACAAAAGTGGGGTGTATGACTAATTTAGATACTGAAGTGATTTTAGTGAGACTTCGGTTAATTGCTAAATATCGAAATGCTTTAGAAGAGTTTCGG
>NZ_DS989865.1:3004-146442 GCF_000155555.1 Coleofasciculus chthonoplastes PCC 7420 | reverse complement strand
GAGGGAGTAAAAAATCCAAACGGAATACTCCAACACCCGATTCGGGTTCAGTTCAACCTGACCCCCGGTGGGCGGATGATTTGGCAAAACTCAAGGAACTTTTATCGGCGCAACCGAATAATTCCTAGAGTTGCTCTAAATCAAAAGCCAAACCCACTGAACTCGTCTAGCGACAAAAGCGGCGTTAGACAACCCGCGCTAACCGTAGGACACGGTAAACGCAGTGTTTTCTGCTGCCAATTTGCCGTGTCCGTCTTTGTTGCCAAATTTCAGGCAATGGTGATCGCTAAAGACCGACCGACAATGATACCCTTACTTCTGGGGTGACATTCTGAAATCTGGGCATCGTTAACCCAACGATGACATAAGCCCCATCCCCAGTAATTCATAACCAAGAAGGACATTTTAGTATGAGTGCAGAAACTGACCCGGTTAAGGTGATGAAGCAAGAAGTCGGTAAAGCAGCGGCCCAACGGGTGCAATCCGGGACAATTGTTGGCTTAGGTACAGGCTCAACTACGGCGTATGCGATTCAGTATATCGGCGATCGCATCAAAAAAGGTGATCTGAAAGATATCAAGGGAATTCCCACCTCATTTCAGGCAGAAGTGTTAGCTAAAGAGCATGGTATTCCCTTAACCAGCTTAGATGCGGTGGATCATATTGATGTTGCCATTGATGGGGCTGATGAAGTTGATCCGCAAAAGAATTTGATTAAAGGTGGTGGTGCGGCGCATACTCGTGAGAAAGTGGTGGATTCTCTCGCCGATCAATTTATTGTGGTGGTTGATAGTGGTAAGCTGGTTGAGCGACTGGGTTCCACGTTTAAACTGCCAGTAGAAGTGATTCCGATGGCGTATGCCCCAGTGATGCGGGCGATCGAGAAATTGGGGGGCAAACCCGAATTACGGATGGGGGTCAAGAAAGCGGGACCCGTGGTAACGGATCAGGGAAATATGGTGATTGATGTTACCTTTGATTCGATTGATAACCCCGGTGAATTAGAAAAGACGATTAATAATATTCCTGGTGTTTTAGAGAATGGTTTATTCGTCGGTGTGGCTAATGTGGTGCTAGTTGGTGAAGTGAAAGATGGTCAACCGCTAGTACGCGAGATGTAATCGGTTATCCATCTAATTTTATTGTAGGGTGGTTGACACTCACCCGGCTTAAAGCGCGGGTGATTCTTCCGTCGTAGGGATTCCAATGAATTTACCCTCAGAAAGCATCTTGACCGTGTGCCCACCAAGCGAGGAACTGTAATTTAGTAGTATGGTTAAGTTGGGTTAATATAAGTTGTCATGCATTTAAATTGGATATTAGTAGCGAGCAAGATGCAAAGCCTGCGGCATGGCTTCGCTTAACGCACTACAAGGCTTTCGCCGTTATTGATATTAAGGTTTAAATGCCGAACAGCTTATCTGACTTTTCACGGCATATAATAATTTTGACCGAACGTCCAAATCTGCTGTAACACAAGTTGACTATTGCTATCCCTTGCTGTATTGATTCCACTCTTTGACGATAAACGAATAATTTGCCCCCATTTTCACATAATAAAGCGCATCAAACCCTTCATCCCAGCGCGGTAAAACCAGCTTTTTATGAGTTGCTAAAATCCCCGGTACAGGAATCACCTGTTTGCCTTGGCGTTGAGCATTCCGTCGCTTACAATCCTCTACAACCGATTGAAAATAATACCCCACAACCCGAAATCTATTTTCCTTCGCAGGTAGGATATAACGCGCTCTATCTGCCGGAGTCGGATTCGTGTTATCCACAACAAACCGCTGTTGAGCATCGAGACATGCTTGAACCAGAATCGCTTCCCGATGCCGAGTTTTGAGCATATCCAAGTTAATCCGGATATGAGTATTATAAAAGCGATCGCGGCAAAATGATGATTTCCCTGACGCCTGAATTCCGATTAAGATAACCGCTTCCATAGTGGTTTTGCTTTATTGCTGCGACAACTCCATAACCCTTAAATTGAAGGGGACTGAAATTTTGGCTGGTGGGCAATGCCTACCCTACGGTATATCAAGGATTTCGGTGATATAAAATTATTGAGCGTATTATTGTCCTTAAATTAGGATGAGAGTGACTGTGGTGAGTTATTACGGTATTGATGATAGCGTCGGTAAATCTCAAGATTTAACAAACAAGCCATCAGCCAGGTTAATCCTGCCGCTTGTCCGGCTACAATATCTGTGGGCCAATGAATACCCAGATAAACCCGACTGAAGCCAATTAAAGCAATCAAGCCAATAATTAGGCTAACAATCCACCACCGCCAACGGCGAAAGTGACGGGCTAGTAAATAGGCAATAAAACCATAGATAACCAGTGATAACATGGCATGACCACTAGGGAAACTGGAGGTATTGGGTTCACTCCTAGTCATTTCCCAGAGTTGAGGGCGTTGACGGTCAAATAACTGTTTAATTAACAGGTTTAATCCGGTTCCGCCAATAGCAGTAATCGCTAAAGCGGTAAAATAAACGCGCTGTTGTCGCGCCCAAAATATTGCCCCTAAAATTAGACAAATTAGAGTAACAACCACGGTTCCGCCAATAATCGAAGCCCCCCGCATCACCCAATCTAGCAGCGGCGAATGAAATTGTTTAACCAGCAATATTAGGGTTGTGTCAATTGCCTGAGTTTGCTTTTCTAACACCTCATCCGCAATTTCTAGAAAAACCCAAAGCCCCGCAACTGTTAGGATTACCCCTAAAATCGGGATAATAGCAAGCTTCCAGAACAGAGGCTTATTAGCTTGCGATCGCCAAATCTGAATGAGAGTTGCTATGATTTGGCTTGATTTTTCCTTGAACATCGTTATACAGACATAAGCTGTTATACATTTAAATTGGGAATGGGTAGCGAGCAAGATGCTCGCACTACCAACAAAAATTACTTTTTGTTAAAATTGATTTTTGGGGATTTATATAATCCTTGCGTAGCAAGACACGATGTCATTTATTTGCCCCATCTTCCCCATTCAAGCGTAACCGAATTAGCAGGTCATTTAACGCCTCTTTTGCCGAGGGTGTGGCAGGTAGTTCACTCGACTGACTGGCTTGTTCTAATTCTTCATACAGCCGTTCGTATTCTCCCCGATAAAATCCTAAATCTCCCTCTTCTATCGGAGATTTTTCCGCACTGGTTAATTTCTGGGTAATTAAATCGGAAATATAGGATAATCTAAATTCTTCATTCAACTTGAGCAAATTGGCTTCCACTTCACCAGTTTTCATTAAATGAATACCCGTGAGTAAAACCCGATAGACATAAAGCAAGGGCTTAATTCGGCGCGGACATTCTTTGCCAAACAGTCGCCATTGAGTTCGGGCAAACCCCAAGTAATGATGGCTGTGGTGACGGGTGATGCACCCTTTCGCGATCGCTTTTAATTCTTGATGTTCTGGAGTTGTATGAACAATCAGCGGAGAGTACAATTGCTCTAAGACATATCCATTCTTTTTTAGAAGCAGAGAAAAAAACTTTTTGATGTCGTGAGTGACTAAATCTAGTTCTAATTTATCTCGAATTTCGGCAACTTCAATTGTCTCACGTCCGGTTTCTAGTCCAACGACGTCTTGTATTGGTAAAATGTGGCTACCGCGCAAATCGTAATCCGAATCGGGTGAGGGAAATCCGTATAAATGCGCCCCGCTAATGGTGACAAATAATAGCGGATACGGCTGTTTGCCAACAGCGGGAAGTAAGCGATTTTGTCTTTCAATCATGACTTGCCTTATTTTTGAAAAATATCTCTACCGATTGGGTTAAATCGGATTAATCGGAAACCTTCGTAGGGGCGCACAGCCTTATTATGTATCAACTTAAGCTCAAAACTCGGCAATACCTTGATTTGACCCCTTCCTAACCCTCTCCTTGCCAAGGGGAGGGAACTCGGATAACTTTTACTTATTCTGCCTAATCTTAATGTACTGATACTGAATCGACTAAAAAATGCTTTTGTTGATAAGTTTGCTGACAGGGAAATGGCTGCTCAATAAACCAGTGTTTACAGCCATCTGGCGACAGAGACGAAACTTGACTTCCGGCGCTTTCAAACGCACCGTGCATACAAATATTCCCCTTGTGTTCTCGTAAAATTGATTGTGCTGTCTCAATGGAAAATTTGCCTTGATTAACTTGACATAAATGTCTGACTGTCCCTTCTCTGGAATCAATGGATAGGGATTCTGAATATCCTCCTTCCGAAAAAATGCTGGCAAAATCAAAATCTTCCTCTCCCGCACACCATCCTCGATTCACCGCATAATTAATTATCTCTGGATGGCGCAAATCACCTGAATTGCGAATACTGAGATTATTAGAAATTGAGCGAGTTCCTTGTTGTACTCGTTCAGCTACCCAATACTCGCCAGCGGTTTCTAATACCCAGGCGTCTTGGGCATCTGCCAGAATAAATGAGTTATGATAATTCATGGCAAAGTTTTCGGCACAATTCCCGCCTTGTCCATATTTGTTTAGCAACGATGTGATTACATGAAGCGCGTCTAACGCTGTTTTGCCGCGTTCTAATCCTAAGCGGACTAAATCCATGCCCAGCAACCCTTTGGTTTTATAGGGTTCAACTGTCCAAACGGCTTCATTGCCAATTACAACGCCACATTCATTTGCCCCCATTTCTGCACCCCACATCCATCGGGGTTTGGAGAGGATCACGGCTAGGGTTTTGTTGACTTGGGGAATTGAAATATAGGTGCATTCAACTGTTGTGTTTGAGTTGTCGTTTCTGGCGGGAATGACGACAACATCTTGAAGTTCACCCTGGGGGCGATCGCTATTTTTGCCGAATATAATATCGCCGTTGAGTGTTGAGTTGGGTAAGGACACAAATGTATCACACATAGGATTTATCAATTTGATTTCAAAAACAGGTGGTGAATGGAATAAGGGATTTAACGGGTAGAGACGTCATGCTACGTCTCTACAAGGTTATGATGTGTTGGCAAATATTTTGATATTTCATTCTTTATTTATAGGAAGGGTGGCAAAGGTTTAGGGCGCTAAAGTGCAACTACAAGCATAACGATGAGCGGTTCCGCCTTGCTTTTATTAAGAATGTGTTGGCTTTTTCATAGTCTGGGCGTTCGGGTAATGAGGTGTTTTTCAAGGCTTGATCAAACTGATGATGTAAGGATAATCGCCAAGCGTTTACCTCGTCCCAAGCCATGTCTCCCTGGCGAATCGCTAGCAATTGTTGTCGATAGTCCTCGACTTTAACCGGAACAAAGCCGTCTTTGAGGATGGTAATCCCTGATAATAACAACCGGATCAGATGCATGGCGTGTTTTAAGCGAATTTTTCCTTTGGTGCGGAGATCTTGCTCCATTTTTTTGAATTGGGACATTGCATAACCGTTATAGGTTTGATAGACTAATTGCGACAGAAACATTTCTCGCTGGTTTAGCAAGTTTTTGGCGATGGGGGTTGCTGTCTCGACTAAGGGAGTATACAAGCATTCTAAAACATTGGGATTGGCTTTAAGCGCTAAGATTAAAAACTTTTGGAGTTCCCAATAACATTCCTGGTTTTCTTTATTTTCTAATTGTTCGGGAATGCCGTAAAGTGACCAGTGAACGTCAGCAGGCGGTAAGTAAATCCCACGACGGTCAATATCTGAGGTTTCCTGATCTAAACCAAACGCCCTAGACCCGACAATACAACGATAGATGACATACTCGTATAAATTGTAATCACTCAGGCTATCGGCGGCTTGCTGTAATCCTTCGTTTTGAAAATGCTTGCGGATACTAAATTCCTGTCGATTTAGGGTGATTTCAACGTTGTTTGGCAAACGGATAAGATACGCATGGGAATTATCGGTGGGTGATTTGACGATAACACCAACCGCACCGCGTACACATAAGGGTTCATTGGCAGAATTTTTTACCTCGACACGACTGACAACTTGCGTACCGACGGGCAGAATTAAGTTAGGATTCATGGATAACTCGATAAGCTGTCATGCATTTAAATTGAGTATAGGTAGTGAGCAAGATGCTCACACAACAAGGATTTTTCTGAGAACCGTCTGCCTTATGCCTTTGACACAGCGATCGCGGATTGTCCTAAACTGATACGATACCAAACACCGATCATTAATCAGGGCATGGGGCAGAAACGGGCAATAGTATGCGGATATTATGGCAAGGGCAATGGGGGTGATGAGGCGTTGCTGGCGTCGTTGCTGCAAATGCTGCCTAAATCGATAACACCACTGGTGCTTTCAGGTAATCCGAACCAAACACGTAAACGCTATGGGGTAGAAACCTGCGATCGCACCTCGGCGTTCCGTGTCTTGCAAGCCTTTAACCAAGCCGATAGTTTTATCTGGGGAGGTGGCAGTTTAATCCAAGACGCCACCAGTGCCATGAGTCCAGTTTACTACAGTGGTTTAATGGGATTAGCTCAACAGCGGGGCTTAAAAACTATTGCCTGGGCGCAGGGAATTGGTCCGTTGCAGCGCCCTCTGACGCGCTGGATGGCACGACAATGTTTTCAGGGATGTACAGGCGTCAGTGTCCGCGATCGCACCTCAGCCGCCCTCCTAGCCGATTGGCAGGTGCCGTTTCGGGTGGCTCCTGATCCAGTCTGGGCATTAGACTCAACCCCAGTCCCCGGATTATGGGACTTAAAAGCACCCAGAGTCGCCGTCACCTTGCGATCGCACCCCCATCTTACCCAAGAGCGTCTCGCCAACCTTACCCAAGCTCTGATCGCCTTTCAAGAAGCCACCAAAACCTGTATACTACTTGTGCCATTTCAGGCATCTCAAGATCTGAGCATCGCCCAATCCATTGCCTCCCAGCTTCCGGATACCCATCAGATTTTCCAGCTCGATGAACCCCAACAATTAAAAGGATTGTTTCGGGGAGTAGAAATGGCAATTGGGATGCGCTACCACAGTCTGATTATGGCAGCAGCCCAAGACTGTCGCTGTTTTGCCTTAAGCTATGACCCGAAGGTTGATTCCCTAATGGCAGAACTCGACTTGCCGGGATGGAGGTTAACCGACATACCCGATGACTCAAACGCGATCGCGCATACCTGGATCGATTACTATGCCAATGGTAATCCTCTTAGCCGCGATCAAATCCAATCCTTAGTCGATCGGGCGTTGATGCATCAAGATTTATTGGTAGACATCCTCGTCAAGGATTCATAAAAAACAAAGGCAGAGGGCAGAAAGCAGAAGGCAGAGGGGTAGAGGGGATTTATTCCGATGCTTTTGCATACTCTGGTGAGGCGGTTGTTAAATTCTCCCAGCACAATTTGTAATCTGGCGAGTTTTGTGTCTTACTTTGGAAAGGAGTCAAAAACCAGGAAATCTTAACTCACCTTGGCTCTGAGCCATCCCCCAGCTTAAAATCCAAAATACTGGTTTATATCAATAACAACTTAAAATTCATAGTCCATAATTGATAATTTGGTTGATTTGTGACCCTCTGGATGAAGAGCAATGAGTGATTCTGACACCCCTAATAAAGAGCCTCTCCCGGAGTCCAGTGAATGGACCGATGAGAGTGCTAAACATACTCCCGATGAGCCAGAGAATCCTGAATCTCAGACGCTGCTCAACCTCTTTCAGATAGCCGACATGAATGAGGATAAACCCCAGCCGGATGTGGATATCGACCAAACCGTCGAGTTAGACTCCCCACTCAACGTTGAGGCAGAACCTAGCGATCCTGAATCACTTCCCACCCTGGCAGAATCTCGCAACAAAGACGCGGATTGGTTTGCCCTTGCTCAAAAAATGCGCCAGCGCAATCGCCGCTTGCTCGAACAAATTGCTCAACTTCAGGGCGCCCTGAATGAAAAACAAGACGCCTTAAACGCCGAGATGCTGCGATCGCAAGAGCAGGATAGTCTGATTGTCCGCCAAGGCGAGGAACTTAACACGCTGCAAGAGCAATTAACTCGTCTGTTCCATACCCTAGAATCCTCCCATCAAGCCGCAACTCGTCAGCAAATTCTGATTGAAACCTTATCCGAGCAACTACAAAGCTCTCAAGAACGAGTCGCCCAACTAGAACGGGAATGCGCCCTCACCCAGCAACGGAATAACGAACAATCCCATCAATTAGTGCAATCGGCTAATACCTGTCGAGAACTGAAAACCCGCTTACACCGACAACAACAGCAAACCTTACAATTCAAAGTCGCCCTGGAAAAATGCCTGGAAATGCCGAATCGTCAGGTAAGCGAAGCCCAACCTACCCGTCCAAAACGGGATGTAGGCGGTGTTGTCCCCAAAGCCCAACCCATCCAACCGTGGTCCACTCAACAGGATTTCCTCGCCGACGAATCCTCAACGGATACTGAACCCCTCTGGAATCGTCCCCTCCAGCTTGATTCATTATTGGCGACATCTGCTTCAGATACCGAAGACGTTACTGAACCCACAGAGTCTCACCCATCAACAACGCCAATTGACTCAACCGTTACTCCGATTTCAGGCAGTACGGCGGCGGAGTTAGAAGCCGAGCGACAACTTCTGGCGGAAATGAACTCCCTGGCGCAAGCTTCAGGATTATCAGAAGTAGCATACGATTTAACTCAGGAGCCAAACCCTTGGATGCTCGAACCCGGAAGGGAAGCCGAAACGGTTGATGAATCCGGATTCTCCTCAGCAGAGACATCAGAGACTGAAGATGAATGGGATGAAGAGAATGAGGTGACTCTCCCCCAACCCAATTGGCCCTCACCTGTGGTTTATCCCCTACGACGCCCGAAAAAAATTAAGTCATTGTCATCAATTGAGTTACCGAGTTTTCCCCGGTATCGCCCTGTCTAGATAATCGATATAAAACAGATGTCCCAATCCTTAGAACCTCAAGAGCGAGATAGCCTGGACATTCAATTACTGGTTCTGGATATTGATGGCACGATCGCGGGTGAAACCAATACGATTACAGAACCTGTAAAGCAAGCCATTCGTCGGGTACAAACAAAGGGAATTCAAGTCGCGATCGCAACCGGACGCATGTACTGTTCTGCTTTACGCTTCCATCGGCAGGTTGGTTCTACCCTACCGATTCTGGCGTATCAAGGCGCATGGATTCAAGATCCCGCCACAGAGACAATTCACCGCCATTTATCCGTCTCCCGTGCTAGGGCTGAACAATTATTGGATTATTTTGAGAGTGACATGCTGCGATCGCAACTTTCGGTTCATTTCTATATCAACGATCAATTGTATGTTCGGGAAATGACCCCCGAAACCCAGCGCTATGCTCAACGGGCAGATATTCAACCCCTCTCGGTGGGTGACTTGCGTCAGGTACTCACCAACGAACCCACCAAGGTATTAGCCCTCTGTCAAGATACAACGGTTATCGACCAATTATTTAGCCGCTTGCGTCAGCAATACACCCCCGCCGAACTTTACCTGACTAAATCCGTCGCCACCTTCTTTGAAGCAACCAATCCCCTCGTCAACAAAGGAGAAGCCGTGCGCTACCTAGCCGAAAACTTGCTGGGATTATCTGCCCAAAATGTTATGGCAATTGGCGATAACTTTAACGATATTGAAATGCTGGACTATGCCGGGTTCGGCGTCGCCATGGGCAATGCGCCTCTCGAAGTTCAGGCGATCGCGCAATGGGTAGCGCCCTCTGTTGAACAAGATGGCGTAGCTACAGCTATTGAAGCGTTAATCTTGTAAAGTTTAGCTGGATCAGAAAGGGAACCGACGACTGTCCGTGTTTCGTCTCGGTTCCCTCGCTGGTTCGCTCCTCACACATTCAGAATCATACCGGAATAAGTGGAAAATGTCACGCCTCGTAAGAAAAGTTGTTTTTCTATGCTCCTAGAATAAAAAAACCTTTCCTTTCACCTATACCCAATTCTTCATCTCCCCCAGCTTCCCCAGCACCTACAACGCTCTAGGAGCAGATACACCCAATTTTTCCAGGAGCGATCGCAACACCACCTGTGTAACCCCGATTAACCCCAATCTCGCCCGCGCCAAGGGCAAATCATGAATCTTCACCTCTCCCCAAATTCGGCAGGATTTGTAAAATTGCTCATAAGCCTCACTGACAGCCAATCCTTGTTTAACCCAACGCTGACAATCGGAAGTACTGATCACGTCTAACAGATCAAAAAGCTGGACAATCAAATCCCATTCAGCAGGATGGTTTGTACGTAGCCTTACCGACTCCCTATTGGAGTCTCCTGCATCCTGGAGCCAAGGAATTGGATTTGGGTAAATGATCGTAATTGGGGATGGGTGAGTGGTGACTGAAAACAATTCCTCCTTGTCTCCCTCAGCTTCCCCAGCTTCCCCAGCTTCCCCAGCTTCCCCAGCTCCCCCAGCTTCCCCAGCTTCCCCAGCTTCCCCAGCTCCCCCATCTTCCCCATCTCCCCCATCTCCCCCATCTTCCCCCCCTCCTGTATCGGTGATCTCAATCAATCCCTGTTCGTCAGCTAGGCGTAAAAGCGAACAGCAACGAGCATGAACATATTGAATGGGAAAAAGCTGATCAGAATCCGGCTGATTGTGTTGAGATTTTTCTCGGTTCCCTCTTCCTCCTTTTGGGTGAAATTTATCGTTTAAGTCATTTGGGGACACTGATGGAAAATAGGGTATTTTAAAGCACTCTTGTAAGTAAGTAGCCAAAGCGCGATCGCCAAGTCGGAAAAGAATCCAGCCCGGAGGCAATACTTCAACGGTAAAATTGATACCAATCGTATCAGCAGACTCTTGAGAAAGCGTTAGCAAAGCTTCGGTAAGCTGATGAGCGATGTCTAAGGGAGTCTGTTGCCAAGCCGAAGATAACTTAAGTGCGATCGCTGACCGATAGCATACATAATTAGAAATAGAGGTACGGTGTAAAGGTACAGTATTCGGTGTCAACTGAGCCGCTATGGGTAAGGTATTGATTCTATCAATTGCCTGCCAAAGCTGTCGTTGAAACTGAGATTTGATACTCACATTTTTACTGAACGACTTTACCGTAAAAACTCGGTAGTTAAATGTATTTTTAGCTACTTTAAACTCCATGTACACTGAGAGAAAAATGGGATCTCCATCCTAATCGATCTATGAATTTCCAACCCTCAACCTCAGACCCATCCCGACCATTCTTAACCTGGCAACGGATTCTGGATTGGGCGCAGGAACACTACCGCGATCGAACGTTTAACAAAGATGAGCGAATTCCCACTCGTTCAGGGTTGCTGTATCTCGTGCAGCGAGGCACAGTACGCCTAATGGGTACCACTCAACTGAGCTCCCATGACTCAACAGACGGATCATTACCCCCAATTCTAGAAGAAGCCTTTTTAGGATTTGTCAGTGCAGGTCAGCCGTTTGAAATTGTCGTTCAATCGCCCTTTACTCTGTCCGCCTACTCCCATATTGACCAAACCTCAGTTCTCTGGATGTATTGGCATGAGCTAGACAATTGGCCCCACTTCCGGCGTGAGGTTTTTAATGCGTTCCACTATCAACATCAGCGTAAACTCCTATGGTTAAGCACATTAGGACAACGCAAAACTATTGATCGCCTTTTCGGATTACTTACTCTAATCATTGAAGAATTTGGCGAACCGACACCCGATGGCTACTGTTTGCCATTTCCTTTAACTCACGGGCAAATTGGTAGTGCGATTGGTGCAACTCGTGTCACCGTGACTCGCTTAATGGGAAAATTACGCAAAAAGGGATTGATTAGCACCTACGGGGATAATTTAATTTGCTTACCCATGCAATCTGTTGATTTTAATAACGATAGTTCAAAATCAAGCTAATCGGTTATTTGTTATCATATCAAACCTAGATAGTTGAGGATATAGTAATGGTTATAGCAGCAAATTTAACTGATAATTTTTCTCTAGATGACTTTATGGCTAATCCTCCCGATCATACAGAGTGGGTGGATGGACAATTGATTGAGACAACGGGAATGACGATAAAACATAGTCGAATTCAATCGAGATTAGATCGTTACTGGGGAAATTACATCAGCGAGTCGGGACAAGGCGGTGAACCTTTCGTCGAACTTCCTTGTCGCACATTGCGCCAGGGGCGTCGTCCAAATGTATCTTATTTGACATCCCAGTTGCTCGATCAGTATGGTGATGTGGCTGTATTACCCCAAAGCCCCCCTCTGATTGCCGAAATTGCCTCACCCACAGATACAGCCGAGGAATTATTTGCCAAGGCGACGGAGTATTTAGAGTCAGGTTGTCAAGAAGTTTGGTTAGTGTTTCCTGAGACTCGTTGGATTTTGGTGATCACTCAGAATCAGACATTAGCATTTCGTTCCGGTGATGTGGTGAGTACGCAGGTTGTTCTAACCGGGTTTAGCATAGCCGTCGATGAGTTGTTAGCCTAAAGTTCGTAGTTGCGCTGTCTTCATTCCTGCAAACCTAAACCTGAGAACCAGTCCATGAAAATAAGTAAAATAATTATCAAGGGCTTTCAACAGTTCAATAATTTCCAGTTGGATTTGGTAAACCCCAAGACAGGTAAACCACCAGATAAAATATGCTTTATTGGCACGAATGGAACGGGAAAAACAACGCTATTGGAAAAAGTAATTAACTCATTTAAGTTTCATGGTTATGAAAATCAGCCAAATAAACTGGAAAACCAGCCATTCTTCGCTGTAAAATTTTCTGCCTCGTCTGGAGATTTTTTTGCTTGCCATCCTCCCGATAGCGGTTCTGGTTGGTTTGATACTCCAATAGTCTACTATAATGCTGATGTCGAACAGACTGACGAATGGCATCGGTTTGTCACTGATCCAACCCAAAAAACCGTACCACCTAACTTCTGCATACAACACTACATTTCCAGCCCGCCCATTCCCTCGTTTACCAGCAAGAGAGATTTAATTATTCATGTACCAGCCGATCGGTCATTGCTTTTACAGCAAGGAGATTTACCTGTAACAACACTTAACGAAGCTTTAACGCTATTCCAAAATTTTCCAGTTTATCACTTTATATCTATGGAAACTGCCGGAGAGTTTTGGAAACTATTAATTTATCTGGTCAAAAAACGGGAGAGTGATTACCTAGATCACTTAAAGAAACCTGAAAATAAAAAGAAAACGATTGAAGATGTTGAGGCAGAATTTAACCAAAATCATCCAGAAATTCTCCAAGAAATTGGAAACTTATGGAATCGAATACTAGACAAGCCAGGACTAAAATTCGATATTGAAGAAGCAGGAATTCCTGTACAACTCAACGAAAATCTTCAGGCGTATGTGAAAGTTAAGAGTACAAGTCAAGCCTTACCGTACAACAGCCTCAGTAGTGGGATTCGTAGCTATATATTCAAGTTAGGGCATATTAAAACATTGTACTTCCAACGTCAGATAGAGCGAGGTTTTCTATTGGTTGATGAACCTGAAAATAGTTTATATCCGGATCTGCTTTATGACCTAATTGAGCAATATCTCTCAATTATCCAAAACACACAGTTCTTTGTCGCTACCCATAATCCAATTATCGCCGCTCAGTTTGAACCTTATGAGCGAATCCACCTGGATTTTGATGAGCAAGGGTTTGTCACGGCGACATCGGGCGTTACTCCGATTGGAGATGACCCCAATGATTTGTTAATTAAAGATTTTCATGTACGCAGCATCTACGGAAAACAAGGACTACAAAAATGGGAACGATTTCTGGAACTACAGCGATTAATTAACTCAACTAGCGACATAAATCGCAAACAGGAATTGATTGCTGAATATCTAGAAATCGGAAACGCCTATAACTTTGCTCCATCCAAATGAGATATCTGAGAAAGTCAGCGCAGTCAAAGATAATTTCTAATCAGTGGCAGTATTCAAATCAAAGTGATAGAACTAAGATAAGGCAAGAACTGCTAAACGAACAGATGGGATTTTGTGCCTACTCCGAACGCTATATCAAAAGTACAGATGCTGTTGATGTGGAACATTTTGATGCTCGGTTGAAAAGCACAGAGAATGATAATTACTGGAATTGGTATACTGTGGTGCATTGGATCAATCAGCATAAACCCCGTAAGATCGAGCCGTTTGAACCTATCCTAAAGCCATATTCTGCGGATCTAAATCAACGGATAAAGTATGAAAATGGGCAATTTATTGCGGTCGCTCCAAATGACAAAGAAGCTGAAAATCTGATTAAGTATCTTGGGTGGAATAGACCCGAACTGTACGAAGATAGACGTAAGCATATCGAGCGCATCCGATTTGTGCAACAGGTATATAAAAATAACCAAGATTAGTTCTTTGATTATTTAGTGAATCACCCAGAGAATCTCAGTTTTTTCTCCGCTATGAGCGTTGAGTTAGGACTTCCTGATAGTCTGATCGAAAGGATTAGCAAAAGCTCGTGAAATTCCTATAGGAGAACATAGCACAACAACTTACTGGTTAGTCGCCGCGATCGCACCTTGTCCTTGGGGTGAACCAACATAACCCAGAAAGGCTTGCACCTGCGGCGTTGCAGGCTGTTTGTAGACGTAGTAAAGTTCTCGTTGATAGGGATAATTTGCCGCTTCTGGGGTTAACCCATCGACAGGTACAATTCGCACCGTTTGTTGATCCGCAACCTGGGCGTAGGTGGCATAACTAATTCCATTGTTGCCCAATTCTCGCAAAATGGGAGTGGTTGCATCTTGCGGCATTGTGACAATATTAGGTGTTGTACCAAATTGCCCACCATTAAGTACCAGTTCTTGAAACGCTTGATGAGTTCCGCTAACCGGAGGGCGATTAATCACCCGAATCTGTTTTGAAGCATCACCGACTTGTGACCAATTGGTAATCTGTCCTTGAAAAATTTGCTGAACTTGCGCCTGAGTTAAGCCTCGCTGAAAAGGATTTTCCTCACCCACCACGATCGCGATCGCATCTTTGGTTACAGGTACAGCCACTAAGCCTTGGGACTGTTCTTGGGAGGTCAGAGGACGAGAAATCGCCGCAATATCGACACTTCCGGTTAACAGCGCTAGAATCCCCTTATCTGAACCTTCAGCTTGGGTTTCCACAGTTGTACCAGGAAACTGCTGTTCAAAACTTTGTTTCAAGGCTTGATTAATTTGCACCATAGTCGTCGAACCTGCTATCCGAACAATTGTGCCACTGGGGACAGTTTGAGGCGGCGGAAAAACACTATTGGGATTCGCGGATGGCGTTCCCGGATTGGCAGGTTGAGTGGGTGGGGATGGATTTTGAGTCGAGTTATTCTCGCCTCCTGTCAATGTTCCCAAATTCATACCCGATTGACGAGTAAACCACCAAAAACCACCCGCTAATATAACAAGTGTAATTATCAACGCAGCAATAAGGGTTCCAGTTTCGTTTTTCTGTGACATAATTATTAGTCATTGGTCATTGGTCATTGGTCATTGGTCATTGGTCATTGGTCATTGGTCATTTGTCATTGGTCATTTGTCATTGGTCATTTGTCATTGGTCATTGGTCATTTGTCATTGGTCATTTGTCATTGGTCATTGGTCATTGGTCATTTGTCATTCGTTTACTCCCCCATCTCCCCCATCTCCCCTACTCAACTCAGCGCAACCTGACAAATCCGGCTTGGCTAATTAAGTCCTGACCCTGATTCGCAAGTAACAATCGCGCATACGCTTCCCCAGCTTGTTCATCAAGTTGACCATTTTGTTTAACAATGACAAATAATCGACGAGTAATTGGATAACTTCCCGATTGAAACGCCTGCTTATTAAGCTGATTGCGCTGTCCGGGACATTGGGAAAGCGGCACAAAAGGTTCCTGGTAAGGAGGAACCAGTTCATCGGGTTTGCGTCCAATCGGTAAAGATTTTATTGTACATTGAGGCACAACTTCAGGTGCAGAGGCGTAATAAATGCCGCCAGGATTATCCGCTAACACTCTCAGGGCTTGAGTTGTGGTGCGGATAAACTCAACCGTCGCCCCAAACTCTTCTCCCTCTAAAATATTGTCCATAAAAAACTCAATTGTACCGCCTTCTTCTGGGCGTCTGGAATAAGGGATGATCGGTAAGTCAGTACCCCCGACTTGATTCCAGTTGGTAATCTTACCCGTATAAATATCTTTTAGCTGAGTAATCGTCAAACCCGGAATTTGCAGGTCAGGATTAACCGCAACAGCGATACCATCAATAGCGATAGGAATTTCTTTGAGAGTAAAGCCGCGTTGCTGGGCTTGTTCATATTCCTCTTGTTTCAGGGGGCGCGAGGATTGGGAAAATGCCAATTGGTTATTTAACAGCATTTTAATCCCTGTACCCGAACCGGGTGCGCCTGTTGTCGGATCAGTGTAACGCAATCGGAATTGGGGCCACACGGTTTGAATGGCGGGGTCTACGACTTCACGGATGGGTGCCCAAGTCGTGCTACCTCCATAGCTGAAGAGTCCTTCGGGTACACCTTCCACTTGGGCAAAGGTTTTAACCTGTTGGGATTGTTCAGGAGATTGACGATTAACCTTAACCTGGCGGTTTGTGTTGATTAAGTCAGACTCACGGCTAAACCACCAAACCCCGCCCCCAACTAAACCAAGGGTAATCAGCAAGGCTAAAACTAATACAGTCGTTTCGTTTTTCTGAGACATGCGATCGTGAGTTCAAGTCGCCAAATCACCAATCACCTCTAGCTTACCTGGCAATTGTCCAGTTTTTTCGCATCCCCCTTGTCTCCCTTATCCCCCTGGCTTTCCTAGAGTGACAAAAGAGCGCCTGAGCCAGTCTAAATGATTCGTGAACAAAAATGGGACTGAAACCCTTGTCTAGCAAGGATCGTTAGTTCACAACTAATTTAGACGCCGGATAGCTTTACAAAAACTTTAAATAAATAGAGTATTTACACTGAATTTCTTTACGAAAACTTTACACAAAAGGTTTAAAAGCGAGGTTAAGCTGTTATTCAAGTTGAAAAACTTTACACGTCTTTACAAAAATAGGTATTATAATGTACCAAAAAATGAAGCTTGCGATCGCTGGTGTTGGTACCTTGTTGGGTCTAGCGACACTCCACGCTAACCCCGCCCAGGCTGCTGTTGTTAACTTTTCCGGATTTAGTGAAGGTGCTGTAGTGACTGGAGCAACGACAGCTCAAGGCGTCACCCTCAACGTATCTGGTCAGGGAAATACAGGTGGGCAACCTCGTGAGCTGATGATCTTTGACAGCACATGCGGTGGTGGTATTGACGACAGTAACTGCACAGGTAATGACGATGACTTGTTCTTTGGAAACCAATTCGGCAACGTTCTAATTATCAGTCAAAATAACAATTCTGCTAGCCCAAACGACAGCCGGCGTGGTGGTTTAATAACATTTACCTTTCCTGAGCCTATCTTTCTTAAGAGTTTTGTCTATCTGGATGGTGATGAAAGAAGACCAGCGATATTTGAAACATTTAACGGCAGTACTCTAGTAGACTCGTTGAGTAGTGTGGGCGCTGGAGATAACGAGTTTATTACAGTGGACGGTTTTAGTAATACCAAAGTAACCCGTCTTGAAGTTGATCTCCCTGGTAGTGGTGCCATCGATGATGTTACCTACGCTGTTCCTGAACCCCTCACCATCCTGGGTTCCAGTATGGCGCTAGGATTTGGGGCTTTGTTTAAGAAACAGCAATCGAAAAAGCAAAAGAAAAATTAGCTCAAAAGCCAATATAGCCAACTAGCCATCTGGTTTTGGAGTCAATAAATTGAGGTAGGTTGGGTCAAGGTACGAAACCCAACAAACGCTAGCTGGAATCTGTAATCTGTTGGGTTTCACTTCGTTCAACCCAACCTACCAAAGTCATACCAAATCCGGGGAACGCTACCCCCGTTATAACCCAGTCCGCGCAGGCGGACTTTGTTTGTGTAGCAGCGATTTCAATCGCCGTGGCTTTGGCAAGTGTAGCAGCGATTTTAATCGCCGTGGCAGGGGTTACTAAACAATGAATAATCAATAGCGAATACGCGGGTCAATTAAAGCATTGATAATATCAATCGCAATACTCGCCATCACCACAATCGCGCCAAAAAATACCATAATTCCCTGCACCGTCGGGTAATCTCGTGACTGAATCGCTTCATATAATCGATTCGCTAATCCGGGCCACGAAAAGGTAACTTCAGTTAACACCGCACCCCCTAGCAACGAAGCAAACGTGAGTCCCATTACTGTAATCACCGGAATCAAAGCATTTTTCAATGCATGACGCAGCAGAATCGTCCGTTCCTGAATCCCTCTAGCGCGTGCAGCTTCCACATAATCAGCCTTCAGCGTTTGCTTGAGATTTACCCGGACAATACGCTCAAAAATTCCACTTAGAAGAATTCCTAAGGTTAACGAGGGTAGGGTTAAATAATATAACGCCGTTAAAAATTGGTTGAAATTCCCATTCAAGAGACTATCAACCGTATACAGTCCAGTGAATCCTGTGGGCGGAGTTACTGATGCCGGAAATCGTCCACCTAGGGGAAACCATCCTAACTGTACGGCAAAGATTAACTGGACAATCATTCCTGCCCAAAATATCGGTAAGGCATAGGTAATAATCCCAAATAACCGTCCCCCTAAATCAAAGACTGTACCAGGACGAGAGGCGGAAAAAATACCCACACCAATTCCTACAGTTATCGCGACTATCATACTACATACCGCTACTTCTGCCGTCGCCGGAAAATACTGCTGAATTACTTGCCAAACATCTCGTCCTTGGTCAGTAATTGAACTACCTAAATCGAGGCGGAGTAAACGGAGTAAATAGTTTATATACTGTAACGGTAGCGGCTGATTTAATCCCAACCTTTCCCGAAATTCAGCTTTCACATCTTCATCTGCACGATTACCAATTACCGCATCAATGGGATCTCCTGGCGTAGCGCGGAGGAGTAAAAATACGATAGTAACAATCGTCCACATCATTAACGGTGCTAGAAGCAACCGGGCGATGATGTAGTAAAGTAAGGCACGAGAACGAGACATCTGAATTCAAATTAGGTAGGGCGAGTAGGATTAACACAGGTTTATCGTTGGGTGCATGTTAAACAATAGGGTTTTGTTTGTCGTAAGCACTTTAGTGCTATAACGCCTAGCTGTATAGGGCTAAAGCCCTCACTACGAACCAATGCTAATCCACCAAATAAGGTGTGCCACGCCACTATAAATCGAGGCTTTGTAGACGTCAGCTTAAGCATTTTTGTCAACTTGCCAAAACGAGATACCAATAATTGGGTTAATTTCTACGTTCTGTAAGCTGTCTTGAGCAAACGCAAATTCTTTTTTCTGCAATAAGGGAACCATCGGCACATCTTGAGCGATTAGCTCTTGAATTTGCTCAAATAGTTCTTGTCGCGCCTGGGGATCTTGTTCCTTTCGTTGCGCCTCAATGAGTTGGTTCATTTTCTCACTGTAATAGAAGAAACCTTGACTTTGACTAGCTCCTTCCTGACATCCAGTTTCCGCTGAGCCTTTCGTACAACTGAAAAAAGGACTGACGTAATTATCTGCATCGCCAAAATCTGGGAACCAAGCGACTAAATAGCTGGGATAAATGCCTTTGGGAATATTACCAAAGAGGGTAGCAGATTCAACAGATTGCGGTTTAACTTGCATCAAACCCTCCATTTTTTGCTCGGCATATTCTTTGATAAGGGTAACAATTTGTTGGCGCTGGGGGCTATCGGAACTGTACCAAATTTCAAATTCAAACGGATTTTCGGCAGAAAAACCAGCTTGGGTTAGAAGTTCTTTT
Organism: Coleofasciculus chthonoplastes PCC 7420; assembly: GCF_000155555.1. GTDB lineage: Bacteria > Cyanobacteriota > Cyanobacteriia > Cyanobacteriales > Coleofasciculaceae > Coleofasciculus > Coleofasciculus chthonoplastes_A. Next base: position 126,700 of record NZ_DS989865.1, on the reverse strand, counting down.
GCCTTTTCCACATTGCCATCCCCATAAGGTTCCTTAAATACAGGTTTGCTGGTGGCAAAGGTGTCGGGAATAATACTGTAAGCGGGTTCAGCTTGACCCCGATAGACGCGATCAATGATTAACGGGCGATCCACTAACGCCGCGATCGCTTGTCGGACTTCTACCTGATCTAAGGGTTTCTGCTTGACATTTAGCACCATATAGTCTACACGACTGCTGGGCTTTTCTAGTACCTGATACCCTTTCGATTCAGCATCCTCTTTGAGGCTGAGAATTTGATCGGCATCTAAGTCACGATAAGCAATATCAACCGCACCTGTGGTAAAGGAATTATACAAGTTAGCGGGACTGCTGAGAAACTGAAAGTCAATCCCTTGATTGGGCGGTTTTTCTCCCCAATAGTCCTCAAATACATCCACTTTGACTAAATTTGGCTCAAAGGAAACCAGTTTATAGGGACCTGTTCCCACAAAATCATTGGGTTTAAATTTGCCTTGCCCAATTTCATAAGCTTGAGGCGAAACTGCACTTAATCCAGGAAAGGCTAGTAGGTAAGGGAAGGGAGCAAAGTCATTTTTTAGCTTGATTGTGAGTTCGTATTCCCCTGTGGCTTCTACGGATTCCATGACGTTAGAAAGTAGGGCGGAAGGTTTACCGCCGTTTTCACTAAACCGCCTCAAGGAAAATGCCATGGCGTCTGCGTTAAAGGGTGTGCCATCATGGAAGGTAACACCCTGACGCACAGGAATCGTGTAGGTTAACCCATCATCACTGACTTGCGGGAGTTCTGTCGCCAGTTGGGGAATTAGCGTATCTGTATCCCCCTCGTAGGTATAGAGGCGATCGCCTAAGCTGGTAATAATATCGCTAATCGCCACTTCATAGGCATCAGCGGGGTCAAGGGTTCGGGGTTTGGCAACGGAACCCACAGCGATGCGTTCAGGGCTACTGATGCTAGTGACGGAACTTGCAGCATTATCAGTGGGTGTATTTTGCCCACCACAACTAATAATCAGGATGCAACAGCAGCAGAATAAACCGAGAAATTGAATAATCTGCCGTTTCTGACGAGATAAGGGAAATTTCATATTAAGCCCTGAACTAAAGTTCGCGCTAAAAGCTTAAACCCGTTAAAACGGGTTGGCAGCCTTTGATGTAGTAAGCTAAAGCTTATACAATCGGCTCCCAAACCGCAATCGGCACTCCCACAGGCGGATAGGGATTTGTCACGTTAGAGCATCTCAACATTGCCATACATCCGTTGAAGCTGATGCGTCGAAGAATTTTTGTTTTATTTTAATCATTCAACTATTGCCATCTGTTCGAGACTTAAGTCAAGATCGTAATTATATGTGATGAAAGGGTTTAATCCAATGACCATTTCTGCGGATACAGTATTTTCAAATTTACAGAAAATTGACCAAGTTGATCCGGTAACTAGTGCTATCTACCGAGAACAAGCCCAAGAGGTACTGGCTACACCATCGATCACACTGAAACTTCGATCCGCGATCGCGGATCGACTCAATCGCGCTAATAATGATTTAGCGCTGCATACCGTAGGCAGCGAAGATAGTTACTAGCTTAGGTTGAGCCAAACAAGCCAAACTGCTTGAGCCACGATTCAGCTTGAGTTGAGCTACAGTAAGGAATAGAGAACGATTCGCCATAGCAATCAGGGGACTACTCATGTTAATTTTGGTTGCTCATCCTAAATGTGGCAAAAGCTCAAGCAGAATATTTCTAAATGGCAAGGGGTACTGATCACTGCCCCCACTGTCGCCGGATTGGTGATCGCTACGGCTTGGACGGGTTCGTTTCAGCTTCTCGAATGGGCAACACTCGACCAATTTTTTCAGCAGCGTCCCCAAGAACCAGTTGATCCCCGCATTCTGGTGATCACCATTGATGAGTCTGATATTACCCAGATCGGGACGTGGCCCATTCCTGATCAGGTCTTAGCACAGTTACTTAGAAAAATAAACGCCCAACAGCCGAGGGCGATTGGCTTGGATTTATATCGGGACTTGCCAGTTGAACCGGGTCATCAGGAATTAGTCGAGGTGTTTCAGTCTACACCAAATCTGATTGGTGTGGAAAAAGTTGTCGGAGAGACAGTCGCACCATCGCCAACCCTAAAACAACTGGATCAAGTGGCGATGGCTGATTTAGTCTTGGATGCGGATGGCAAAGTTCGTCGCGGATTGCTGTCTGTGCAATTAGACGATGAGTCCATCCACTTGGGATTAGGGGTAAAGCTGGCGTTAATGTATCTAGACGCCGAAGGGATTACCCTGCAAATGACGGATGAAGCTAAGAGTCATTTACAGTTGGGTAAGGCGGAATTTGTGCCATTGGCGGGAAATGAAGGTGGCTATGTTAATGCTGATGTGGGTGGCTATCAAATCCTCTTAAACTATCGCGGACCGAGAGAGAACTTCCAAACTGTATCCATTGCTGATATTTTAGAGAATCGGATACCACCAGATTTGATGCGCGATCGCATTATTCTGATTGGCGCTACCGGACAAAGTGCTAACGACTTATTCTTTACACCCTATAGTCAAAATACCATCGGTTCGCGTCAGCAAACACCGGGCGTGATTATTCATGCCAATATCGCCAGTCAGATTATTAGTGGGGCGATGGCGGGACGCCCTTTAATTAAGGCGATTGATGGACGCCCTTTAATTCCCTTCATTGATAGAATAAACCAACCGTCTTGGCTGACAATTTGGGTTGATCCAGTCGAGTGGTTATGGATTGTAGTCTGGTCTTTTATTGGTGCTGGAGGAAGCTGGAAACTCCAACAAGCGAACCAATTCGCGGATAGGATTTTTCCCCGCTGGATGGTTGTCGGTTTCGGCACGTTCTTCATGAGTAGCATCCTGGTGGTTGGCAGTTATGGGGCGTTTCTCGTTAACTGGTGGTTGCCCGTGGTTTCGCCGCTTGTGGCATTAATCGGATCATCAATGGCGATCGCACTTTACCAAACCTGGGAATTGCAGCGCTACAATGCTGACTTAGAAATATTACTCGAAACCACCACGGCTCATTCCGATGCGATTGAGGAGGAGTTACATCAACAAGCCGAAGAAGCCGCACGGGAAAGTGAACGCCGCTTAGCCCAATTCCTGGAAGCGGTTCCGGTTGGCGTAGCGGTATTAGATGCAACCGGAAAAACCTATTACCTGAATCAACGGGCGCAACAGTTAATGGGTAAAGGCGTGGTTCCTGATACCTTTGCTGAACAATTCGCTGAGGTCTATCAATTTTATATTGCTGGAACTGAACAACTCTATCCGGCGGACTTATTGCCCGTGGTGCAAGCGTTAATGGGAGAAAGTGCCACGGCTGATGACATTGAAATTCACCAGGGCGATCAGATTATTCCGATTGAAGCTTGGGGTATCCCAATTTTTGATGAAGGGGGCAAAGTCACCTTTGCGATCGCGGCGTTTCAAGATATTACTGAACGGAAAAAAGCTGAAATTGAACGCAAGGATTTCACGGCTCAACTCCTGCAACTGAATCAAGCCTATGAACGGTTTGTCCCAGAAAATTTCCTGAAATTGCTGGACAAGAAAAGTATTGTCGATGTCAAACTCGGCGAGGCGGTGCAGAAGGAAATGTCAATTCTATTTTCGGACATTCGTTCCTTCACCACTCTCTCGGAACGGATGAGTTTAGAGGATAATTTTAAATTTATCAATGCCTATCTGTCGCGCATGGAACCCGCTATTGTCGAACATGATGGCTTTATTGATAAATATATCGGTGATGCGATTATGGCGCTATTTAATGGTAGTGCGGATGATGCGGTTCGCGCCGGAATTGATATGTTAAATCGGTTGACTGATTATAATAAAACGCGGCAACGCCCGGATCGTCCCCCGATTCAGATTGGGATTGGGATTAACACTGGTTCGCTGATGCTGGGAACCGTGGGCGGACACAATCGCATGGATGGTACTGTGATTAGTGATGCGGTTAATTTAGCGGCTCGCTTAGAACAGCTTACCAAAGAATATGGGGTATCCTTATTAATTTCTCATCACACGTTTTTACAGCTAAATCATCCAGTTGAATATGCTTTCCGGATTATCGGTCAAGTCCAGGTTAAGGGCAAAAGTGAAATGGTCTCTGTTTTTGAAATATTTGAGGCAGATCCACCAGAACTGCGCTCGGTCAAGTTAATGACGAAGCCTGATTTTGAGAAGGCTTTATTTCTATATAGTAAACGTTTATTTAAAGAATCTGCCCAAATTTTTCAAGAGTGTTTACAGATTAATCCCGTTGATCAAGTAGCTCAAATTTATTTAGATGCTTGTCAGAAACAGGGTGAAGATTGAAATCGTTATTGTGGAGGGAACAGGGAACGGGGAATACCCAATTTAAATGCCCATCAGCTGATCACACTGATTACCTAGAGTGTCAGTTCAGTAATAGCCGTTAAAATAAGTTAATTGTAGGGGCGGGTTTAGCTGTTTAATTGGGATATCTACCGATAACCTCTAAACCAAACCCGCCCGTTATTATAACGTGGGTTAATCAGGCAACTCTGAACCCGATTATCAACAGAGTCAAAAATTTGAGGGTTTAACGTTGATGAATTTCTTTTTTCCGCTTCTGGGACTACTGCTAGGACTCTTCGCGATCGCGATCCTACTCTATCTGGTTACGGGTCGCCGCTATCAATCCTCTGAATCGGTGGTCAATTCTTACGACCAATGGACAGAAGATGGTATTTTAGAGTTTTATTGGGGCGAACATATCCACTTAGGGCATTATGGTTCACCGCCTCAACCCAAGGATTTTTTAGCCGCAAAATCAGATTTTGTGCATGAAATGGTGCGTTGGGGAGGACTCGATAAATTACCCCCAGGAACCACTGTTTTAGATGTCGGGTGTGGCATCGGCGGCAGCAGTCGTATTTTAGCACGGGATTACGGGTTTGCCGTAACCGGAATTAGCATCAGTCCTCAACAAATAAAACGCGCTCAAGAGTTAACGCCAAAGGACTTAGATGCGACATTTTTAGTCGATGATGCGATGGCAATGTCTTTCCCAGATGCCAATTTTGATGTGGTTTGGTCAATTGAAGTGGGTCCTCATATTCCCGATAAAGCTCTTTTTGCCAAAGAATTAATGCGGGTACTCAAGCCTGGTGGTATTCTGGTTGTTGCTGACTGGAATCAACGGGATGATCGCCGGAAACCACTTAATTTTTGGGAGCGTCCGGTGATGCGGCAACTTTTGGATCAGTGGTCTCATCCAGCGTTTTCTAGCATTGAAGGGTTTGCGGAACGGTTGCAGGAAACCGGACTGGTTGAGGGCAGTGTAGCAACGGCAGATTGGACAGAGGAAACGCTTCCATCTTGGCTTGATACTATCTGGCAAGGCATCGTTCGACCCCAGGGATGGCTACAGTTTGGTCTATCCGGTTTTATCAAGTCTGTGCGAGAAGTGCCGACAATTTTATTAATGCGGCTAGCCTTCGGTTCTGGGCTTTGTCGATTTGGTATGTTTCGCGCTATTCGAGCCAATTCTCCAGCCAATTTAACCGAAACCGTCTCGACTCAAGCTGTGGCGACAGAACGGTGATGAATCAAATTTGACTCTAAGCAAGATCCCCAACTTCTCCAAGAAGTCGGGGATCTGTCTGTGTACCTCAGTGGTATCAGGTTTATTTGGCTTGCGCTGTGCTGATCGTGTTTTTGTTGACATGGGGGTATGACCTATCCCTGCTATCCTTAGATTTTGTGAAAACTGGATCAATCCTGATATGACTTGCATAAGCCTGGAGTAGAGGTACAATATGTTCCCTACAGATAGTGGTTCAACGGTACAGCAAGCGTCAGTCCTGACTATTCAGGTCAATGTTGCCTCTAGAGATAACTATTATGGAGCCGTGGTTAAAATTACTTCTGCAATGGGCTGTCCCTGTTTTTAAGACCCTGGTCTATCTGAAAACGACCAATCAATTTAATGGTATACCCTTAAACGAGAAACCAACATCTGAACCCAAACCTCTTATCTTACCCTATCAGGGGGTCGATGAAGTCCCTCAAGGAGAAAAACTGGTGGCAATGGGGCAACATTTTGCCAATAAACTGCCAGATGTGATCAACGCGATCGCGCAAACCGTAGATGAAACGGATCACCTAGAACAGCAGCGCTTCCAGCAACAGAAAGCCCTTCAGCAGCAACTCGTCGCCGAACATCGCCAAACCCTATTCAAACTCGCCGCCTATCAACGGGAAACCACCCTCCAGTTACCGGAAGTCCATAAAATCCTCGATCATTGGCCCCTCCGCCTATTCCCCTCCCAACTCCTCGAACCCCATCGCCCCAATCGCCCGATTCCCCTGCGAATTTTTATTGCCCCTCCCCAGGTTCAGTTTGAACGGTTTGGGGAAATGAACTCAGAAGTGCCAGAAATTGAACTGGGTTTGGCGCAACGATTGCGAGAATTCTTAAGTCAACATTATCCCCTGCATTCTCAAGTGAGACCCACTGAATTTTTAGGCGGGGCGTGGGAGAGTAAGCGGTTTCATAGTGAATCGAGTATTAAGGCGCTGTTTAGTTTATTGAAGTCTGAACCTACCTTAATATTAGAATCAGAAATTGATGGCGATTTTCTGATTTTTCGCCTCGCTTATTGGGGATTGGGACAGGACAGTTATTGCTATTCAACCTTATGTAAGTTCTCCTATCGAGAGTTTATCTATGAATCAACAAGAGCCAGGGCGTTGAAATGGAAAACCACGCGAGATAAACTCCTGGCATTGGGAAAGAGTATTGAGAATATTAATGCCAAAGGTGGCGACAATGCGATTAATTTAGCCTACTTGGAAGAATCCGAAGAATTGCAACAAGCTGGGATTGATCCGGGGGAATTGATTTTTCCCTATAAAGTGAACCGCCGCGACTGGGACAACTTTTGCCAGTTTTTAAGTACCTGTCACTGTTTAGTGGCGGGCTGGGTGGCGGATATTCACCATCTGGTTCACTCGGATGTACCGCCGCTTTTGCCGGAATTATTACCACCATTAATTGCGGAAGTCTCTGATCCGAATTTAGTCCAAGTGGTGATGCAAACCACTCTTTCAATTTATCAAGAGGTGTTACAGTCACTGGTTAGTGAACGCCCTTACTGGGAACCGGAACTGAGTTTAAAATTGGCACAGAGTTTAACCTGTTTACCCGATAAATCCTGGGCAACAATACAGATTAAATCGTCTCTGAAAGCGTGGCTGCAACAACGGAAACAGCCGCATCAAGAAGGCTTACAGGCATTTGAAGCCATGCGATTGGTATTAACCCAACAGGATCACCACTATTGCCAGATGCTACAATCCTGTTTAGCCGCCGTGGGCGATGAACAAGGGGCAAATCAAGTTCAGGAGTTGCTAGAGGCGATCGCATCCCGTCAACAGCAGCAGACGTTGGCTAATCTAAGCTTAACCTCTACGTTCACGGGACTCAGTGGTAAAGTGAGTGCGATCGCGATTCATCCCCATGGACGTACCCTGTTAAGTTGTGGGGGTGACAGTACGATTAAGATTTGGGATATTATCAGCCTGAATTCGACACCTATTCAGCAATTAAATGGGCATTCTGGTGGAGTTTTAACCCTTACCCTTAGCCGGGATGGGCAGATTTTAGCCAGTAGCGATCAGTCAAAAAATCGCAGTTATATTAAAGTCTGGAATCTACATCAGGGTAAACTGCTGTGGACGCTTTCTGGACATCGCAAGCAAATTCATTCCCTAGCAATTAGTCCGGATAATCACACTCTGGCTAGTGGTTCCCACAAAATTAAATTATGGAACTTAAACACAGGAGAACCCTTCCGCACGCTATTTGGGCATAAAGAATGGGTGTATTCCCTAGCGATTAGTCCCGATGGTCAAAGTTTAGTGAGTGGGAGTGGAGATAAGACGGTTAAGATATGGAAATTGGCAACCGGAGAACTATTACGGACGCTGAGTGGACATAAAGCCAGTATCAGGGCGGTGGCGATTAGTCCTGATGGACAAACGATTGTCAGTGGAAGTGAAGATAAGACGATTAAGTTATGGGATTTTGAGACAGGGAAACTCCTGACTACATTAACCGATCATACAGGAGCCGTGTATGCGATCGCGCTGAGTCTCGATGGTGACTATCTCATCAGTGGAAGTGAGGACAAGACAATCAAGATTTGGCATCTGCATCGGGAAGAACTCATGCAAACCCTTGAGGATCATACCGCCCCAGTATACGCCCTTGCCATTGGTGGTGATGGACTCCTCGCCAGTGGGAGTGAGGATAAGACAATTAAATTGTGGCGTCCCTTGTAGAGACGCGCCATGGCGCGTCTCCCTTATTGGCGTTTGTGCTATCAAGACGAACACAGAAGGTTAATCAAGGATTGAGGTATCTCTTCAAAATGCTCTAACAAAAAATCCATAATTGCCAGATGGCGCAAGTCAACGGGTTGAGGACGATGATAGCCTTTCCCTCGGTTAAACCAACTCTGAACCGTCCCCTGGGAACGAGAACAGATGTGAGAAAGTTGCTCATAAGTGACATCCCATTTGGCATAAAACTGCTTGGGTGTCATCCCTAATTCACAGTAACAATAGAGGTGAATGATGTATTGTTCCCGCTGAGTAATTGGGCGGGGATAGTTTCGCCCTTGGGGATTATAGCGTCCAGTTGGACTATGCACAGATAGAGGCGCAATCCGATGGCAAGAATGGGTGGGATAACAGTAGAGATTTTGATCATTTTGATCCTCTTCACTCATCGGTTCAATCTCTTCTATTTCCTCACCATGGCGCAGGGTATTTAAAGCGCCAGCGATGAGTTTACCGTTGAGACTTTCGATCAACTGCTGAATAAATAGCTTCGCGATCGCATGGACTTCAGCATCCGTTAGGTGCATTTGCGACGCATCAAAATCAATATCGCGGTAGTGCTTGAGTAGAGACAGGAGTTGGGTAATCCCAAATTCCGTTAACGCTTGCTGGGTAGTCGTTTCAGCCGTATAGCTGGTGTCGAAGTGAGGCGGGAAATGTTTCATAGGGTTCTTTTCCTTATGTCATATTAGTGTATTGCTTGCTTGTAACAATGTTATAACAAAACAATCAAAATTAAAACCCCTTTCTCTCGAAAAAAAGAGCCAGGGGGGAAATACTTGAATCAAAAAACGTAGGGTGGGTTGGGGGGTTGGGCCAACACTTAACCCCCACCCGAAAACCCTTTAATGGAAGTATCCGGGCGTAACCCACAATATTAAGCTGTCATGCATTTAAATTGGGTATTAGTAGCGAGCAAGATGCTCGCCCTACAAGGATTTCACCATTATTGACATTAAGGTTTAAATGCCGAACAGCTTAACGGGGGAAAATATGATTCAATCAATATTTCAGACAATAATCCTAAACTTGGTTGGGTTTCCTGCGTCAACCTAACCGACAACTACACCTCAAAAAACGTAGGGTGGGTTAGGCGGGACTTAAACCGAAGCGATAAGCCTTTAATGAAGTATCCGCCGTAACCCACCGATATTAACGGGGCGGTGTATTATTTAATTAATAAGTCAGAAATAATCATTATTATTAATATTGGTGGGTTTCCTAAGTCAACCCAACCTACTCTCACATTCAAGCTTCTCCCATTAACTGTATTACGGCATCAATAAACCTCTGACTAAAATATATTCCTTGCTTAAGCATGGCATCTAAAAATGGTTTGACTTCTTCAATCTCTCCTAATTGCTTCGCTTTAATCAAAATTCCAACTGAACCGAAAACATTAAGATTGAGAGACTCTGCTACCTTTCTACCCGTTAACTCATCAATTAAAACAAGTTTAGCCTTTTCTTCTAATGCCAAGGTAATTACTTCTGCTTCTCCTCGATCAAGGCTAGGCAGTAGTAAAGCGAGTTGTTCTTTAGCGGTAATCGCCTGACGATTAATCCAAGTCTCTTGTTCTAAGTCAATAAATCCAGTTTTGTTGTGAGTATAATCTGATATTTCTTTAGCCACAGCATCAGGTATCGTCAACTCCCCAACTATTTGTCGCAATAAAGATAACTGATTGATTTTGGCAAAAGCAATTAAAGGTGTGGCGTTGCTAATAATCACTGTTTGTTTATAACTGACTTATTCCTTGAATTTCGCGTTTTAAAACGGATTCATCATAATCAAAAATTATAATACCTTTTGCCGCTAAAACATCCATAAATTCTAAACGATTAATTCCTGCCAGTTCTGCGGCTTTGCCCAAAGATAATTTTTTCTCCTGAAAATAGGTGATTGCTGCTAACAAGCGCAGATTTTGGGTTAACTCCAGCGAACCCACTTTTAAAGCGGCGAGCAAATCTTGAGAAATTTGAAAAGAAATTGTCTCCGTTGTCATCAGAGTAATTATTCCTTTAGCTTTCCACCACCTTGTATTGTAACGTAGGGTGGGTTAGGCGGGACTTAAACCCAAGCGATAAGCCTTTAATAAAGTATCCGCCGTAACCCACCAATATTAACTACACCTCAAAAAACGTAGGGTGGGTTAGGCGGGACTTAAACCCAAGCGATAACCCTTTAATGAAGTATCCGCCGTAACCCACCAATATTAACGGGGAAAAATATTATCGAATCAATATTTCAGACAATAATCCTAAACTTGGTTGGGTTTCCTACGTCAACCTAACCGACAACTCCTAAAATCAAGCAATAGATTACACGGTTAACCCTTCGACTTCGCTCAGGGTTAAATCGGGCGCACGTCAGTCATTGGTGTCAACTTAAGGTGAAAGTCAATGCTGGCAATGTTTTAAGCTGTTTCTATCTACTCCTCAACATTTTCCCCCTCATCCCCTAACCCCTTCTCCCACCCTGGGGAGAAGGGGAACCGGATTCTTTAATATCGGTGGCTTCCTAGCAGAAGATGATCAGGAGGATAATTCACCTGCTAATTTAGATGATATTGATGACCTTCCTCCAGGACATATCTGGGATTTGTAAGCCCATTACAGGTGAATCCGAGATGTACCGAGAAGCACTGATATCAATTGTTTGTGTGGGTGGCTTATTTGTGGCGCTATCCACAACAGTGCTAAATGACCAAGGTGCTAATTCCGGTGAGTTTGTGGAAGCGTCATTCACTCAACTTTCTGTCAAGCAACTCCATACATTAGCTGAGTCAATCACGGTGAAAGTGTTATCCGGGGGGTTTTTGGGGTCAGGGATTTTAATTGACCAACAGGGTTCAGTTTATACCGTGCTGACAAATGCCCATATCCTTCGGTCAGCCGAACCTCCCTATCAGATTCAAACCCCAGATGGTCAGATTTATCAAGCCGATGTGCCGCAAAATGTGTCGTTTCCGGGTCATGATTTGGCACTGTTGCAGTTTCAGAGTCCTGATGGGCGCTATCCCGTGGCGTCTCTGGGAACTTCACCACGGGTAGGGGGTGAGGTATTTGCGGCGGGATTTCCCTTTGTCGATGATTTGTCTCAAGTTCCTGTTATTCGGGATAAACAGGGCGGATTTGTCTTACAAGTTGGTCAGGTTTCTCTGATTCTGGACAAAGCACTAGAAGGAGGCTATCGGATTGGGTACACGAATCCAGTTGAAAAAGGGATGAGTGGGGGACCTTTGTTGAATAATCGAGGTCAGGTGGTGGGAATTAATGGGATGCACGCCGAACCTCTTTGGGGTGATCCTTATATCTATATGGATGGTTCAATCCCAGAACCGGATTTGCGGGAACAGATGAGTCATTATAGTTGGGGAATTCCCATTGATGCGTTTGTCCAGTTCGCGCCACCTGCTTTTATACCGCGCAGCAGAAATAACCTACCGAGTCACAATAGAGGAAAAAACAGCGACCATCAACCCGATAGTCTTCCTTACTTTTTAGGGATCTTTCCCAACCTCTCTCCAAACCTCTCTCCTGCAAGGAGAGAGGCTTTGAATTTCCCTGATAAGCTGTCATGCATTTAAATTGGGTATTAGTAGCGAGCAAGATGCAAAGCCTGCGGCATGGCTTCGCTAAACGCACTACGAGGCTTTCGCCATTATTGACATTCAGGTTTAAATGCCGAACAGCTTACTGTTTTATGAAGTGAACTGGATTTTGATTAGCGGGGTAGTCTAAACGATGATCCAATTTCCCTATCACATACCAGCCGCCCTCATCGGTACAGCGATTGTCTTGGTACAACCTCAGCTTGCTGTCGCCTTAAGCAAAGACGAGGTGAACGCCATCGCCAAGGAAATTACCGTGAAAATCAGTGGCGAAAATAATGGTTCTGGCATAATTTTTGAACGAGAGGGTAACACCTATTATGTCCTGACCAATCGCCATGTGATTTATCAGCCGGGGCGATATGAAATCGAAACCCCTGATGGTGAGATCTATCCAGTTTATTACAGCGAAGAAGTGCCAGGGTTAGATGCAGTGGTGTTGCGGTTTGAGAGTGACAAAACCTACCCCACGGCTGATCTGGGTAACTCTGACCAAATGACCGAAGCAACTACTATATATGTGGTGGGTTGGGCAGATGTTCTGCCGGGAACAAATGAACGTACCTATCAGTTTACTAGAGGACAGATTACCAGTCGTTTAACGAATCCAGATGACGGCTATTCTCTCATCTATACCAATCCCACGATTCCCGGTACATCTGGTGGTCCGATGTTGGATGAGAAGGGGCGCGTGGTGGGAATTAATGGACGAGCAGAAATTGAACCCAACACCCAACGAGTGTTTAGTTTTGGGATTCCGATTAATACTTTTTTAGTGGCTCGCAATGATTTGGAACAGATAGATAGTACCCCAGTTGTTGCCCAGGAACCAACCGCTCAAAACCTGATTAGCTTGGCAGGGATAAAAACGGAGAAAGGAAACTATCAGGAGGCTATTGCTGATTTGACTCAAGCGCTGCGGCTGAGTCCCAATAATCCAGAGGCTTACTATCGGCGGGGAAATGCTTACGTTGAGCTAGAAAATTACCAAGCGGCGATTGAGGATTTAAATCAGGTACTGCGGCTTAATCCTGACAATGCTGTAGCCTACTTCAGTCGGGGTTATTCTCGTGATGAATTGGGAGACTACCAAGGAGCGATCGCGGATTACAATCAGGCGATTAAACTTAATCCTGAGTATGCTGATGCCTACTATGACCAAGCGCTTGAAGATTTCCGCAAAGCTGCCGAGATTTATCAGCAAGAAGGAAATAGAGAATGGTATCAAAAGGCACAGCAAATAATTAGAGAACTTGAGATTAAAACAAATTATAGAATTCAGTGATTATAACCCTTCGGAAATGTCAAAGGCGAACGATAAGGCTTCGCCTACATTCCTAAACTCCTATCAAAATAGAAGTAAACAATTAGATCACCTATGGCACAAACCAAAGCCATATCCAAAACAATCACTAGCTTACTTGACCTCCGAGAGAGATTTAATCTGACGCCAACAACCAATGAGCAATTCTCCTCAGAGTTCACCCAAGACTTACCGGAACTAACCGACTCGGAAATCGCCACATTAGACCAAATCCGCCACCGATTCTGGCGTCATCGAGAACGGGGTTCCTTAGCCGAAGGAACGATTAATCAATTAGTCATCTCTCCGTTATTAACCCTGGCGGGTTTATACGACGAACCCTTTTTTTTAGACAAATTATGCTGCAACATTTAGCTGAATAAATTGCAGAGTACAGGCGCTATCTGTTAGGGAACGGCATTATCTATCGGTGTCAATTTAAGCTATACCCCTCACCCCCAGCCCCTCTCCCAACCCCCCTCGTTCCCCCCTACAAGAGGGGGGATGACTAAGGATGCTTCGCTTTTATGGCAAGGGAGAGGGGAGCAAGAAATATCTGATACCGAGTCGCATTCTAAGCTGTTCGGCATTTAAACCATAATGTCAAGAATTGCGAAATCCTTGTAGTGCGTTAAGCGAAGCCATGCCGCAGGCTTTGCATCTTGCTCGCTACCCATTCCCAATTTAAATGCGTGACAGCTTACCATGTCATTCTGAGCGAAGCTAAGAATCTGGACAGATGCTTCGCTACACGGAGCCTGCCCTCGAACGAAGTGAAGGGTTACGCTCAGCATGACAAATTCTACCTTAGACTGCAACTTGGTATGATTTGATATGATTCCCCTTCTCCCTTGATGGGAGAAGGGGTTAGGGGATGAGGGTGAAAAGCAAGATGGGTAAGCTTTCACCTTAAATTTACACGAATGGACATTACCCTATCCCTCGGATAAAAATCATCGCACTTTAAACGACTTAATCATCACCTCTTCCACAGGTTTCAACCCATCCCGATATTCACCTTCTTCTGCCGTATACGTCACAATATAAGCCTGATTCTTCTTCAACACCCAAACTTGCATCGACTTTAACCGGACATTATTCTCCTCATCCTTCCCCGTATAAATCACCCGATGAGCCTTAAGCTGTTCGGCATTTAAACCTTAATATCAATAATGGCGTAATCCTTGTAGTGCGTTTAGCGAAGCCATGCCGCAGGCTTTAGCGAAGCCATGCCGCAGGCTTTGCATCTTGCTCGCTACTAATACCCAATTTAAATGCATGACAGCTTATCCCCCGCCAACCTTGCTGACTCCGACGAAAAAATCTTCGCCTCTGGCAAAAACTCAATAATTTCTGCCACCGATGCCGTAGTATAATCCGCTAAAGACATCGATTCCGTCAACGGTTCCACACTAATCGTCAATTCCGGTTTAAACCCAGTTGAATTATTCCCCTTTGGCACAAATCGAGCCACCGTTCCACTCAACGGATCACCCGTTCCTTTTTGTTCCCAGGTTTTCGGATAATTCATCTGAATTCCTAACCCTTCATTCTCATAAACTAAGGTATCCGCCACCTGTGCTAACCGTTCATCCATGCGGAAAAATTGCCTAAATTCTGGAATCACCACCACAGCCGCTAAAAACGAACCCATCGCCACCACCAATCCCAAATCAATTCTGAGTAACTTTAAAACCCACCCAAACTTCCCCGACGATTGCAACCGCTTCACCGCCTTTAACGCCTCCGTCGCTGACTGATAGCGGCGGCTAAAATGACAGCGCACCATGGTATCAATCACCTTTGCCAACTTCGGATTAATTTTTAACCGTTCCCGCCAGATAATTTCCCCCGTCTTCCCATCTTCAGGTAAATTTTGCGGTGCGATTCCCGTCAACGCTTGAATCGCAATCATTCCCACGGCATAAATATCACTCGCTAACCTCGGTTTCCCTTGGGTTTGTTCGCTGGGCATATAGCCTTCTGTACCCACCGCAATGGTAAAATTTGATTGTCCTTGGGGCGTGACAACCTGAGTCGTAATTTGTTTCACCGCGCCAAAATCAATCAAAACTAACTTTTTATCAGACTGACGCCGAATAATATTGGACGGTTTAATATCCCGGTGAATCACATTCTGTTCATGGACAAATTCCAGGATTTCCAGAATTCCCTGTAAGAGCTTAATCACCTGTTCTTGACTCAACCGTTTTCCCGGCTTCACCTCTTGACTTAACGGCTGTCCCGCGATAAGATCTTGAACTAAATAAAACTCCTGATTTTCCTCAAAATGAGCCAAGAGGCGCGGGATTTGGTCATGATTTCCCAAACGATTCAACACTTGGGCTTCAGCTTCAAATAAACGTTGTGCCTCTTGTAACGTAAACGGATCAGTAGACTGAGGATGTAAATGTTTGACCACACAAGGGTCATGATTAGGACGCTGTAAATCTTCAGCCAGATACGTCTGACCAAACATTCCGCCGCCCATAAGGTCAATAATGTGATACCGTCCAGCTAGTGTTTGTCCAATCATCAAACCGTCATCCCCAGAGATATCTGACTGAAAATCTTCTACATCATAGTTTATTGACGAACGGATCGCATCTCAGGAAGAGGGCGCACGTCAGTGTGTCCCTACGTGGATTTATTCTTTGACAACGTTGTTAACCTCTGAGTTAATCTGAATATCTGCCGGCTCTTCCAGAATAAAAACTGTACCGAGTAAAGCTGTGGCAATCATCAATAAAAATCCGGAAATTACTAAACCATTGGCAACAGTCCAGAGGGGATGTTTACGACGCTCTTGCTGAAGGCGATCGCGACCACGTTTTTCCCTCCCCATCAATAGCACCCAGTAAAAGCCTCCTTTTGGAAATGGCATCGATAACCGCAAATCAACAGTATGTTTTTTCGATGCACGACTCCCGAAGGTTTGTTTGAGTATTTCCAGTTGAGTAGGATTAAAGGTTGCCGCCGTTTTCGGGGGAATTCGAGCGAAAAATTGTTCAATGAATGGATCGGGTTTTGACAGCTTCATACAATGCGAGTTTGGCTTAATCGAGTTGCGAAAACAAATTTAAAATAAAATAAAATAAAATAAAATAAAATAAAATCAAATAAAAAAGTGGATTAAAATAGAGGATTGTGTTCACTGTCCCAACATTGCCCCTCTGACCAAGTTCTATTGCTTTTCTGGCATTGTTCTGAGTTGGTAATCCAAGGCAGACTGGTAGGATAAGCCGTTGTGGGAAGACTAAAAGATTTAAAGGAAGCGAAGACGACTGAAACTGTAGCATAGCCGGAGGTTAGCAATAACGAAAAAAAAGCCGTAATCAATACAATATTGGCAGGCGTCCATAGCGGAAATTGAGAACGTTCAGCACGCCGCCGTTGAGGAGAGCGAGATTCTCGTCCGCCTAACAAAACGAGATAAAAGCGGCATCCAGGAATCGGTAAGGTTAAGCGGATATCAACCGGATGCGTTTTCCAAGGGCGGGGACTAAAGGCATATTTAATCGCCTCTAACTGTTCGGGTGTGAATGTCTGGAGTGTTTCCGCAGGAATTTGGGCAAAAAAGGGGTCTGAAAAAGGGGTCTTACTCATGGTTCGGCTTATAGTTCTCGTGTAGCAATCCAACTCGCGATCGCAAAAAACAAATTCGATAAATCTAAGCACCCAAAAATCGCTGGTGAGTCAGTTCCAGTTAACAAATTTTCAACTAATTGAGCCTTGTCTTCCAGCGGAAGTTGTTCAACAAGTTGCTTCACTTCTGCGAATAAAATAGAATGTTGATGAACCCGCATAAAACATCACCTTGACTCTAAATCAATCCTAGAGATATTTGGCTTATTTTTCCTCCGGGAAATTACACAAAAAAATAGGACTTATAATTTGCCGATTCCGCAATTACTCGGACATATAGCAACAGGTAGAAAGCAGAGAGTAGAAGGGAAGAGAAGTGATTCCGAACAAAGGACTCCCACCCTTGTAGTGCGTTAAGCGAAGCCATGCCGCAGGCTTTGCATCTTGCTCGCTACATTGAGCATCTTGCTCGCTACATTGAGCATCTTGCTCGCTACATTGAGCATCTTGCTCGCTACTCATACCCAATTTAGATGCATGACAGCTTATGACAAATGACCAATGACCAATGACCCATAACAAACCCTCAGAAAAAATACGGTGAATGAGGATAATCAAGTTTTCAGAGTCCGTAAACCTACGGATGTCAAATCCAGTTGACTTGACGTTTGATAAAAGATAAGACCCCAGACTCCTCTATCGTTACACTTCTGAAGTTTGCCATGTCACTCCTAGACCTCTCCCTCTCGTCATTACCGTTAGAGGCGGTAATTGATCCTTATCCCTTGAGTGTTGCACCTGATACAACCTTGAGTGAGGTTATCCGTCTGATTGCTCAAGAAGCTGGATGTGATTGCACCCTCGGTTTATCAGACACGTCTACCAAAAGTTGCCATCCCTTACCCGATTGGCGTTTGATGAAGCAGGCGAGAACCAGTTGTGTTTTAGTCATGCAGGGAATGCAACTGCTGGGTTTGTTGACAGAGCAAGATTTTGTCCGGTTAGCCGCGTTGGATATAAATTTAGACGCACTGACGGCGGCTGATGTGATGACTCGGAAATTAGTCATTCTAAACGCATCAGACTGTCAAGATGTAACAATCATCCTCAACTTGTTCCAGCAACATGGTATTCATCATCTACCCATATTCAATGAGAGTGGTTATCTTTTGGGAATTGTCACCCCCCAGAGAATGCGCCACCTCCTACAAATGACGGATGTAATGGGGTTACATTCTGTGGCTGAAGTGATGACAACTCAGGTAATTTGTGCGCCTCCTACAGCACCAGTGCAAAAGTTAGCTCAGTTGATGGCAACTCATGGTGTTGGTTACGTGGTGATTGTTCGACAGAGGGAACAGGGAACAGGGGAGACAGTTACAGATTTAGACTTTTCCTCTGTTTTATCGTTTCGTCAATTCCCTATTCCCATGGGAATTGTTACAGCCGACGATATTGTTCAGTTTCAAACATTACCCTTAGATTTTCAACAGCTTGATGCCCAAACGGTAATGAGTTCGGCGTGGTTTAGTATTCGTGCTGATGATTTTTTAGGGACGGCATATCAACGGATGCAACAGTGGCACACTCAGCAATTGATCGTCTTAGGAAATCAGGGAGAATGGCAGGGAATGATTGACCAAGACAGCTTGTTGCGGGCGATAAACCTGAATAGCAAAACCTTCTCGTTTCTCAATCCAATTTTGCCCTCTATTTCTCCAGCTAATGCTGAACTGACTCCTAAAACTGATACCCAGTCGCAGTTAATACTCAGTCAGGGCGGGTTTTGTACAAACGATACCATCAATAGCGACAAGAAAATTCCTAAACCCGCCCCTACAAACCAGGTTCCCTACGAGGGTGGCGAAGGGTCAACACTCAACACTCAACACTCAGCCAAGGAACACCTGCTTTACAGCATATCCTCGCGAATTCGTCAATCTCTGCACCTTGAAGACATTCTCAAAACCACCCTGCAAGAAGTACGAGAATGGCTTCAAGTTGACCGGGTACTAATTTATCGATTTCACTCCGACTGGAGTGGTACTGTGATGGTGGAATCGGTGGGTGCTGAATGGGACTCCCTGTCTGGCGTGGTTGTTCATGATCCCTGCTTTGAAAAAACAAGTGTTGAGTCTTACAAAAACGGTCGTTTCCAAGCCACAGCCGATATTTATACCGCTGGACTCACCCCTTGTCATGTTGAACTTTTAGCCAGCTTACAAGTTCGCGCTAACTTAGTGATTTCTATCATTAAAGACGATGAATTATGGGGACTGCTGACGGCTCAACAGTGTCATGCACCTAGACAGTGGCAAACGTCAGAAATTGAGTTACTGCAACAGTTAGCTGTACAGGTAGGAATTGGGATTCAACAATCGAGTCTATTTGAGCAGGTGCAAACGGAACTCATCCAACGTAAACGAGTGGAATTAGAACTGCAACAGGCGAAACAAGAACTAGAACGCCGGGTTGAAGAACGCACGGCTCAATTGCAGCAAAGTAACCAAAAATTACAGCATGAAATTGCCGAACGTCAACAGGTAGAAATCCAATTGCGACAAAAGTTAGCAGCGATTGAAGCCACCACAGAAGGAATTGCGATTCTTAACGCTAAGGGGGAGTATACGTATCTAAACCCCGCCCATGTTCAACTGTTTGGATATGATACCTCGGAAGCGTTGCTGGGGAAGTCTTGGCGACACCTGTATCCTCCAGAGGAAATCACGCGATTTGAGCGCGATATTTTTACCATTTTGCAGCAACAGGGGTATTGGCGCGGTGAAGCGGTGGCGCTACGTCAAAATGGGAGTAAGTTTGCTGAGGAAGTCTCCCTAACGTTGACTCCAGAGGGTAATTTTATTTGTATCTGTCGCGATATTACCCAACGTCAGCAAACGGAAGCGGCGCTGCGAACTAGCGAAGAACGATTCCGCTCAACCTTTGAACAGGTGACGGTGGGAATTACGCATACCGGATGGGACGATCGCTTTTTGCGAGTGAATCAAACATTCTGTGATATCGTAGGGTATACGGTGGATGAACTGTTGACGAAAACCTTTGTGGATATTACCCACCCCGATGACGTTGATGGAGATAAATACTATGTTAACCAGTTGTTAGCGGGTGAGATTAAGACATTCTCTATGGAGAAGCGCTACATTCGCAAAGACGGCTCAATTGTTTGGGTGAATCTCAGGGGTTCATTGGTGCGGAAATCTACCGGGGAATTGGACTATTTTGTCGGTGTGATCGAAGATATTCGCGATCGCAAGCGCACGGAAGCGGCGCTACAGGAGAGTGAGCAACGGTTTCGCCAGCTTGCGGAGAACATTCATGAGGTGTTTTGGATTACCGATGTGGCAAAGTCCCAGATGATATATGTTAGTCCAGCCTATCAACAGATCTGGGGTCGTAGTTGTCAAAGTATTTATGACAATCCTTTATCCTTTGTCGAAACGATTCATCCAGAGGATCGAGAGCGGGTGATGGCGGCGTTTGCGAAACAAGCTAGGGGAGAGTATCACGAAGACTATCGGATTATCCAGCCTGGAGGTGAACAGCGTTGGATTCGCGATCGCGCCTTTCCGGTTTATGATACCTCTGGACAAGTTTACCGGATTGTGGGAATTGCCGAAGATATCACCGAGTATAAGCAAGCTGAACAGGAAATTCGCCAAGCTTTAGCACGAGAACAGGAACTCAATGAACTCAAATCCCGGTTTATTTCCATGACTTCCCATGAGTTTCGCACGCCTTTAACCACAATTCTCAGTTCGACAGAATTACTGAAATATTATTCCTCGAAGTTCACGGAAGAGAAAAAACAGATTCATTTTGAGCGAATTCAATCAAATGTTCATCATATCACTCAAATGCTGAATGATATCCTCTTGTTGGGTAAAGCCGAAGCTGGAAAATTAGACTTTAACCCGGCTCAGATGGATGTACGACAATTTTGTCAACAGTTGGTTGAGGAGTTTCAACAGGGAATCGGTCACCGACATTCTCTGTGCTTTACTCATCAGGGGCAATTGACACCCGTTTCCCTTGATGAAAAATTACTGCGCCATATCCTGGGTAATTTATTATCAAACGCGCTGAAGTATTCCCCGATTGATCGTCCAGTTTGTCTGGAACTCACTTGTCGCCACAACGAATTAATTTTTCGCATCAAAGACCAAGGCATCGGCATTTCTGAAACCGACCAACAACGGCTCTTTGAATCATTCCATCGCGGCACCAATGTAGGAAATATTTCGGGGACAGGTTTGGGACTATCGATTGTCAAAAAAGCTGTGGATAGACATGGAGGTACAATTAACTTGGAGAGCAAACTTGGTGTCGGGACAACGTTTACAGTAGTGATTAGGCTTTAATTCTTGATTAAGCTGTCATGCATTTAAATTGGGTATTAGTAGCGAGCAAGATGCAAAGCCTTCGGCATGGCTTCGCTTAACGCACTACAAGGCTTTCGCCGTTATTGATATTAAGGTTTAAATGCCGAACAGCTTATTGAAGTCGGCTGATTCCCTAAAAAGCAACTGAACTGAGGTAAGATGTATGAATACAATTTTAATTATTGAAGACGAAGAAGGGATTCGAGAGAATATTTATGAACTGTTATCAGCAGAAGATTTTGAGGTACTTTTAGCAGAAAATGGTAAAACTGGCATCCAGTTGGCGCAACAGCAAAGACCAGATTTAATTATCTGTGACATTATGATGCCAGAAGTGGATGGATATGGAGTGTTAACACAGCTACGGCAAAATCTATCCACCGAAGCCATTCCGTTTATTTTTCTCACCGCTAAATCCGCCAAAGCTGATCTGCGTCAGGGGATGGAATCTGGCGCAGATGATTATTTAAGTAAACCGTTTACCAGAGAGGCGTTACTGAGAGCGATCGCGGCGCGATTTGAGAAACAAGGGGTTCTGGAACGACAATCTCAAAAGAAGCTAGACGAGTTGCGCGGTCAAATCTGCCATTCCCTCCCCCATGAGTTATATACACCCCTAAATGGAATCATCGCTTCATCTAGTTTTTTTATCAATGAATACGATGATATTGACCGAGATGAAGCCCTAGAAATTCTACAAGATATTCACACCTCCAGTCAACGGTTATATCGGCTGACAAAGAACTTCTTACTCTATGCTGAACTGGAATTAATGGCAAATGATCCAGCACGGCTTCAGGCGTTACAAAGTCGCGAGGTAAAAACGGATAGTCAACCCCTAATTTTTGAGGTCGTTCATCAAAAAGCCAAGCAAGTTGATCGAGAAGCAGATTTAGAGTTAAACCTGCAAGGAAGCAAGATTTATATGTCGGAACCGAATCTGCGGAAATTGATAGAAGAACTGATTGATAATGCGTTTAAATTTTCGCCACCTGGAACAAGCGTTAGTATCTGCGATCGCGTCGAGCAAAATCAGGTCATTCTCAGCATAACTGATCAGGGACGAGGAATGACATCGGAGCAAATCGCCAAGCTGGGAGCCTACATGCAGTTTGAGCGCAAACTCTATGAACAACAAGGGTCAGGATTAGGGTTAGCGATCGCCCAGCGTTTAGTTCAATTACATGGGGGAGAATTAACGATTGAAAGTAATCCTGGCAAGGAAACAACGGTGTCTGTTAGTTTAGCTGGTAAATGAGGAGTTACCATCCTACTTATGGTACTATTTAGCGAAAGAAAAAACGACAATGAATGAAAAAGCACTCCTCCAATTTATCAAAACTCACGAATCAAGCCATTGCTGTTTTATCAGTCATTGGCTTAAGTGGGTTTCCCCTGTCGGCAATTGCTGAAACCTTCCGATTGAGGGAAGCAACGGTATCGGATGTTAACCAAGCGTTTGATAGTGGGGACTTGACATCTGAGCAATTGGTGCAACTTTATCTAAACCGAATCCAAGCTTATGAAGATAGAAATGCTGGGATTAATGCGCTAATTTCCATCAATTCCAATGCACTGGCTGAGGCAAAAGAACTCGATCGAGAACGGCAAGAGAAAGGCAAGCGTAGCCCGTTGCACGGAATCCCGATTATCCTCAAAGATAACTATGATACAGCCGATATGCCAACTACAGCAGGCTCGGTTTTACTCAAAGGCTCTGTGCCACCAGACGATGCATTTACCGTCCAGAAGCTACGACAGGCGGGGGCAATTATTCTCGCCAAAGCCAACATGAGCGAGTTCGCTTCATCGGATGGCTGGCTTGGGTATAGCTCTTTGGGTGGGTTAACCTTAAATCCTTATAACTTGAGTCGCAATCCTTCTGGCTCAAGTGGGGGTAGTGCGGCTGCGATCGCGGCTAACTTGGCGATGTTGGCAACGGGAACGGATACATCCGGCTCGATTCGCGGTCCGGCAGCCGTTACTGGTATTGTGGGTATCAAACCGACTCAAGGGCTAGTCAGTCGGGATGGCATTGTCCCTCTTACCCTTTCCTTCGATACAGCCGGACCCATGGCGCGAACAGTCAGAGATGCTGCGATCGCGCTTGGCATTATGGCAGGCGTCGATGCCAATGATTACCGTACTTTAGAAAGCCAGGGCAAGTCACACCAGGATTACACCCCATTTCTCAAGGCAGATGCTTTGAACGGCGCTCGAAATAGTCTTGAGGGAAAATCTGTGAGATAATTGTAGTCATGTACATAGAACGTGTTCCGAACCGAAATTCCCCACCCGCCGTATTACTTCGCGAGTCCTATCGCGAAGGAAAGAAAGTGCGTAAACGTACCCTGGCTAACCTGTCAAAATTGCCGGATGAAGCGGTAGACGGTTTAAAGATTCTCCTCAAGGGAGGTAAAGCCATTGAAGACATCGAAGAAGCGTTTAACATAGTTCGCTCTCGCCCTCACGGTCACGTCGCTGCGGTACTAGGAACGATAAAGAAAATAGGATTAGACTCGATTATCAGCGGTGAAAACACACGTAACAGACGATTAGTGCTATCGATGATAGCGGCACTGATTATTGCCCCTAAGTCGAAATTAGCCACAGCCAGAGGATTACAAGAGGCGACCAAACTATCCAGTCTAGGAGAACGATTGGGATTGTCTGGAACAGATGAAGATGAACTCTATTTAGCCATGGATTGGCTATTGTCTAGGCAAGAGGAGATAGAAAAGAGTTTAGCGTCTATCCATTAGCGTAGAAGGAACATTAGTCCTCTATGATGTCAGTTCAACCTATTTTGAAGCGTACAGACGCGCCATGGCGCGTCTCTACCCTTTGGCAAAATTCGGCTATAATAGAGAAAAGAAAAAAGGTAAATTGCAAATCGTATTTGGATTATTATGTAACGCCCAAGGATGTCCGATTGCCGTCGAGGTGTTTGAAGGAAATACAGCCGACCCCAGTACATTAACCCAACAGATCGAAAAAGTCCGCACTCGGTTTGGATTAAAGAAAATAATCTGGGTGGGGGACAGGGGAATGATAACACAAGCTAGAATCCGAGAAGACCTCAAGGAAACAGCAGGAGTAGATTGGATAACGGCGCTACGTTCAAGCCAAATCCGTAAGTTAGTGAACCAGTCGTACATTCAGCTCTCTCTATTTGATGAAAAAGACTTAGCTGAAATTACCTGTGAAGACTATCCGGGAGAGAGATTAGTTGCCTGTCGGAATCCATTCTTAGCTGAAGAAAGAAAAAGAAATCGAGAAGAGTTATTACAAGCCACGGAGCAGAAATTAGATAAAATAGTCAGTGCCACATCACGGAAAAGATGTCCGTTAAGGGGTGAAGCTGACCCTTCGACTTCGCTCAGGGTCAGCACCGAGCGAAGTCGAGGTGCTGAAATCGGATTAAAAGTGGGTGAAGTGATCAACAAATATGGTGTGGCGAAACATTTCAAAATCCAGATAACTCCCGATAGCTTATCTTACAAAAGAAACACCGAAAGTATTAATGAAGAAGCCACATTAGATGGCTTATATGTGGTGAGAAGTTCCGTACCCGAAGAAACATTGAACGCCGAAGAGACGGTCAAAGCCTATAAGAGTTTATCCAAAGTTGAGCAAGCCTTCCGCAGCTATAAAACTATAGATTTAAAGGTACGTCCTATCTATCATCGTAACAGCGATAGAGTTAAAGCTCATGTATTCTTATGTATGTTGGCGTACTATGTAGAATGGCATATGCGCCGATGTTTAGCCCCGATTCTTTTCGATGAAGATGATTGGGAAAATGCTCTTAGATTACGTGAAGGAATAGTCACCCACTCAGTTCGGAGCGATTCGGCTTCTTCCAAAGCCCAAAAGAAGCGGACAGCAGATAACTTACCCGTGCATAGCTTTCAAACCCTGTTAGCTGATTTGGGAACAATTGTTAACAATCGAATTCAGTCTAATATTCCAGGTGTAAATTTTGACTTTGACAAGGTAACCGAACCGACTCCGGTACAAAGAAAGGCTTTAGATTTGTTGGGCGTCAGCCTGATTTGTACCCAGTGAAGCCGAAAGTGAAATCGCCCTAAGCCAAGATATGCATACAGTGTAGCGATTTGTCAAAGGGGAACTTCAGGTTAACGGTTGAGATTAATGACAGATGACAATCTTCACCGTTAACTGTCATGTTTCCCACCTCCTTACTGTTGATCCTTCTGCCATCGAGCGATCGCCTGCTGCGCGGCTGGGTATGAGGGAGTCCCCGGCGGAACTAAGGCGGCGGTTTGTCTCGCCAGTGACAACTGACCCCGCCATGCACGAGAATTGGCAATTAGATAAATCTGGCGACTCCATTGATCAATTAACTGTTGCGCTTGATCATAACCCGGTTGACCTGGGGGAATTTTACTTAAAGTATTAATTGCCCGATTATAAGACGAGGCTTGATTCCGTCGCAGTTGCTGTTTAGCCGCTTGAATAATTGCTTGGTTTTGCTGCTGCTGTTTCGCTTGAGTCTGCCAAGTTTTAATTGCCGACTGCGCCCGATTATAAATTGAGGGATTGGTAGACGGAACTAATTTTGCCGCCGCGATCGCAGATGCAAAATTGCCTTGTTTCGCCCGCCCTTCGGCTAAGTCAAGAATCACCTGACTCCAGCGCTGGATATCCTGTTGCGCTTCCTGGTACAGGGGTTCACCGGGTTGAATTTTCTGGGCTTGGGCGATCGCTTGACTGAAGAGGGATGCTTGATTGGGTTGGATTCTACCCTTAGCTTGTGCCAAAATCCGTTGGTTCGCTTCCATGGATTCCGGATCAGAGGGTGAGGGTGAGTCTAGGGGCTGTTCCTGGGGTTTATCCTCAGACGCGGGTGCAATACGCTGATTCTCCACAGGTGAGGGGGGAAGCGGTGAACCAGTGGCTTTAGGTGCAGGGCTAGTCTGATCAGCGACGGGACTTTGAGTCACTGACCCCTCCGTCTCTTCATCGGCTGTGGGTTGGGTTTCGGTGACAGGCTGAATAATCTGGGGACTTGTCCCAGTTTGACGGTTGAGAGTCTTGAGAGTGAGTAGCATCAGCACCAAAACCAGTATCAGTCCACTCCCTCGCAGCAGCCATTGTTTCCATGTCTGATCCTCTTGACTATCGTTGTCGGACACAAAATCAGGTATCTTAACCAAAGCGGTTGCTGAGTTGGAAGTTGCTGAGTTGGACTTTTCATCAACATCCCTAGGTGTTAACGAGTGCGTCGGTTGTTTGTCCGGTATGGCAACGGCATACTTGGAGACAGGGGCGGTTGCGCCATTCCCATTATCAGTAGAGGCGTCTTGATAGGCTGACTTGCCATTGGTCTGATCCCCCGATGTTAGGGTTGAGGCTATTGGTGTCGCCGTTTTCTCTTCGACAGAAGTAGACCCAGAGATAGGTAAAATGAGTTGTTGTCGGGTTGCTTCAGAAGGAATAATAATTAAAGGCGTCTGTATCGGTCGCCAGTGGTGTTGACTTAACTCCGGTAAGCGATCGCCTAAATACTGCTCCAAGTTTGCCAGGGTTAGCTCAGTTTGATAGTAGCGCAGGGCTTCCAGTAAGGCAGCGCTAAACAAACCATTCCGCAACGCCGTCGCTTCGTGGGAAAATTGCCCAAGCTGACTGGACATGATCAGCGTAATTCCCATCTGACGGGCTAATTCCACGGTTTCCGCACCCACCGATTCCCCGGATTGCAGTCCCGGCGATCGGTTAATATCTAGCAAAACCAGCAGATTTTCATCCCCTTGAGGCTGAAGCGAACTAAGGAGCGATCGCATGGGTATCCCGGTACGGGGAATATCCTGGGGATTCCCATCAATAGGCATTAGGTAATCGGCTTGTTGCCAACAAACTCCATAACCACTGAAAAAGAACCACCGCCAAGACTTCGACGCAGACGTTTTGCCGTTCGTCGGGGAGGGTTGGCGAGTCGCGTCCAGCCAGCGCCAAATATTGTCTTGATTGGGATAAGTGGATTGGCGATCAATCAGAGGTGAATGGTCGGTTAAAACTAAATAATCCTGGGATGACCCATTCCCCTGCTGCACCAGAAACTGCCACAAGGCTTGAGCATCCGCCTGTCCGTAGTTTAAGGGCGGTAAAAACTGATAGCGATTAATGCCAATTGCAACGCAAGCGTAATTTGCCATGGGTTTTGGGTTTCGACGTTGGCGGCTGGAACTTGATCAGTGTTGCCATCGTCTTGTCGGACTAACGGTTCAGTCTTGATCAAGACATTAAAGACAAAATCATTTTATAGTCTTCGCCGCCTGTCCGTCAGGATAACCCTGAAATCGTCTCCAATGGGTAGATTTGAAGAATCATCAATAATCTGCCCTTCAGGGGTTATCCCAGGTAACGTCTGCTGTTAAAATTTCTGTTTCATAACCCGTCGTCTACCCCAATGATCCAGTCAATTGCCCGAAAACAAATTGCGCCACTCGGTTTATGGGTGTTGTTCGGTTGTACCAGTATCAGTTGGCTGATCACCGCCGCGATCGCTCCTGAGATGGCTCAAGCTTACACGGCACGAGTCGAAGTCTCTCTGATCAGTCAGCCTGATGAAAGTTACGCTAATTTTCTCCGCCGCGCCGAAGCCATTGCTAGAGCCGCCGCCCAACGCAGTTTCGATGGTGATATATTGGTCACTGATGTCGCCGTGACCATTATTGGACAACATAATAGCGCGATCGCTCCGATTTTGTTGCTAGACGTGAGTCGTCAAAACTGGAAACGGCGTCCTATTGTTTCGTTTTGGGCAACTTATTTTCCGGGGACTCAATCCCTGCTAGACTTTAGCCAGCCATCAGAGTCTAACCAACCCCCTGAATCTGAGCCGAATCAGTAAGTAGTCGGACAAAAGAAAACGGTACTGTATTAAGTGAAAGTAAATTGCCCTAAAACCCTTACTGTTCCCTGTTCCCTGTGACACACCGAGCGTGTTACCGAGCGGAGTCGAGGTAAGTCGAGGTGTTCCCTAATCTCAACCGTTAACTTTAATTGTGTCCACCCACTTAAATAGAGAGAGGGCTTGTGCATAATATTTGAGGTAGCGTGCTGGTTCCTCAAATTGCCCAAGCCCTAAACCATTCAGGTTCTGATTTGTCCCTACATCAAATTGTGTCCTCTGAGGATGGGTTCCCGCCTCAGCAAAACTTCTTAATCTTTTACGCCAATTGGCTGATAAGTCGGGCTAGCTGCATGAATGTAGAAAGCATACCAGATAAAGCTTTCAAGCATTTTTTGGCTAAACAAGTCCAAGGTTTTAGATCCTAGATAAGCTGTTCGGCATTTAAACCATAATGTCAAGAATTGCTCTCATCCTTGTAGTGCGTTAAGCGAAGCCATGCCGCAGGCTTTGCATCTTGCTCGCTACTAATACCCAATTTAAATGCATGACAGCTTACTCTACATCTTGGCATTATGCGCCTTAGTGGTCGCAGAATCTTCCTGACACAGGGATTGACACTGTTGCCTGTTGCCTGTTGCCTGTTCCCTTCCCTAACCAACAACACGTATTCAGCAAGCCCTAATTCGACTGGTTTTGTTGTTGTTGACGCTCTTTGACAGCCTGAGTTAACAAGTAGGTCGCTAGGCTACTCAGTGACCTACTTTCTTCCTCTGCCCACTGTTCCAAGGCTCTCTGGATTTCTTCCGGTAGATAAGCAGTGACCCGCCCTTTGAGTTTCATCAGCCCTAAATTTTAATGCTTCAACATATTCCAGTATATAGTTTTTCACTGTTTATTGCTCAATCTAAATTCGTTATACATTAAAATAACACACTTTACACTAACAAGCCAGGTTGGTCAGCGTTTGGGCTTTGTACCCACCCTCCCGTGCAAAAAAAGCGAAGCATCCCCTGGCTTCCCCCTTTTTAAGGCAGGGCTAATTCATTGTGATGAGAGAAAATTAGGACGACCAGAATTTAGCGTAAACTAAATCTTGCAGCCATAGTTTAATCGAGTCATTTGCTTGCTATGAAGGTCAATCTCCTGGAAGCCTTAACCCAAGTGCCAGACTTTCGTGCCGCAAGAGGACGGCGTT
Organism: Coleofasciculus chthonoplastes PCC 7420; assembly: GCF_000155555.1. Lineage (GTDB taxonomy): Bacteria > Cyanobacteriota > Cyanobacteriia > Cyanobacteriales > Coleofasciculaceae > Coleofasciculus > Coleofasciculus chthonoplastes_A. Next base: position 97,319 of record NZ_DS989865.1, on the reverse strand, counting down.
ATCCTTTGTGGTTACTTCTTTTGCTGGTGATTATGGGAACTCTGAGTGATTGTTTAGGTTATCGTGCCCTGGAAGATTTTTGTCGGAGGCATCATGAGGCATTGGTGACAACTCTGCAATTACCTCCGACTCGTTTTCCTTCTGACTCCACTTTTCGGCGGGTGATGATGGGAATAGATTTTACAGATTTAGCTAATATTTTTAATAATTGGGTATATAGTAGTCTTCCTCAGGGAGAACAAGACTGGTTAGGAGTTGATGGTAAAAGTATTAAGGCTACTGTCAGCAATTACGACCAAGCTTATCAAGATTTTATTAATGTAGTTTCGGTATTCAGCGCTCAAAAAGGAGTTCCCATTGCTCTCCAACAATTTCACAACAAACAAGGGAGTGAAATTGCTGTTGTGCAAAATCTCCTAGCTACTTTAGACCTAGAAGGAGTTGTTTTCACTTTGGATTCCTTACATTGCCAAAAAAAACTGTACAGTTAATTATAGAAGGTGGCAATGATTATGTGATTGCTGTTAAGGGTAATCAAAAACGTCTACATGAACAAATTAAGCTGACTACTGAACAAAGGTTACCTGTTAGCCTTGATATCACCACAGAGCGCCGAAGTGATCGCATTACGACTCGCTCCGTCTCGGTTTTGATGACTGAGTGGCATTAGTTATGATTGGGAAGGTTTGCAACGTTTAGTTAAGGTAGAACGCTTTGGTACACGAGCAGGTAAACCCTATCACCAAATAGTATATTACATCAGTAGTCTGACTATCAATGCAGCACAATTTGCCCAAGGTATTCGGGGTCACTGGGGCATCGAGAATCGTTTACATTGGGTTAAAGACGTGGTGTTAGATGAAGATAATTCTCGGATGCGACAAGGTAACGCTCCCGCTAATTTTTCTATTATTCGTAGTTTAGTATTAACTATCTTGCGCTACAATGGCTATTCATCTATAACCACCGGAATTCGGCTGATTAGTCATAACCTGGAACAAATTTTTCAGCTAATAAGAAATGTGCCGACTCGCGTTGTTGAGCCAAATCCCAAAACCTTTATGGTAAGCAGCTCCTAGGCGAGTCCTAGTTTATTCGCGATCGCCTTGTTGAGCCAAACCCCAGAACCTTTGTGGTAACCAGCTCCTAGGTGAGTCCTAGTTTATTCGCGATCGCGTAAAGTAACTATTTGTTCTAATGGTGTTCTTCTAGCCCAGAGTCGTCTTGCCGTCTGATACCAAATCCAGTTCCCATACCCCCCTTACAAAGACATTTTTGAAAACGGTAAAAGCCTTATGTAACATTGTTGATGGCGTTTTGCTGTTCTAATTTATAAGGTGGTTCTCGCAATCGGATTTGGTATGAATAGTCCTGGTTGCCCTAATTTTCTCTCATCACAATGAATTAGCCCTGCTTTTTAAGGGGGACGGGAGGGGGATCGAAAAGGGGGGGACGGGAGCTCACAAGGGTAGGTTTTTTAAGATTGCGGTTCAGGTTAGACTTGGAAGACAGGTAGACCATCACTTCGACTTCGCTCAGCGACCGTAGACAAGGAAGAGTTTTAACGAAAAATAGGGCGTTTCGGCTTTTAGAAGTTAGTTTGACCGAACCGAATTCTGTACGGTTTTTCCCCCTTGTCTTCTTTCCTTCCTTGTCCCCTTGTCTTGTCTCCACCCTTAAATAAAAAACCTACACCTGTCAGGGGGACGGGAGGGGGATCTAAAAGGGGGGAACGAGGGGGGTTGGGGGACGGAAGTGGGACGGAAGGGGGATCTATAAGTGAAGAGGGGGATGTGAAGGGGATGAAGATGAGCTGGGGGTGAGGGCTGTAGCCTGACATGCTGCCAAATTGTCCAAATCTCCACAGGAGAAATTAACCCAAATGGGTATACCTTAAATGTTCCATAAGTCTGACAATTATTTATAATATTTTCTAAGGGAGACTAAAAAAAGGATATCGCACTTTAACCCTAAAGCGGCAGATTTACAAAACCTGCATTTTGTTAAGCTTCAATGAAGTATAAGATTAAATAAAATTTACTATATTAATTACCTAAAAAAGGGAAACTAAAGAGTCGATTAATCGTCATTTATTATGAGTAATCCTGACACGACAATAGGCAACAACCAATGACATACAAGATGAACACAACAGTATTGACCAATTGCTGGTTGGTGGTTGCCAATCTATTCGCCATGACCAAGAAAAAAAGTAAACGAACCCACTATCTACTGTTGACGTTACTCCTGGCGGGTTTACCAACGGGGGGACTGGCTCAATCGGTTGTTGAAGCGCCAGATGGGACAGGTACTATTGTCACACCCAATGGGGATCAGTTTGACATTACCGGGGGACAAACTTCTGGGGATGGGGTGAATCGTTTTCATAGCTTCAGTGAATTTGGTTTAGACGCGAATCAAACCGCTAATTTTATTTCTGATCCTAATATTAAAAACATTCTGTCCCGTGTGACAGGTGGCGACCCTTCCGTCATTAACGGGTTGCTGCAAGTGACTGGGGGAAATTCTAATCTATTTTTAATGAATCCTGCGGGTATTGTCTTTGGTGAAAATGCTCAACTTAACGTTCCCGCATCCTTTACCGCTACAACCGCTACGGGTATTGGTTTTGGGGACAATTGGTTTAATGCACAAGGGGCAAATAATTATGCCACATTGATTGGTCAACCCAATGCTTTTACGTTTAACACCGCCAACCCCGGATCAATTATTAATGCAGGTGATTTGGGGGTAGAAGCCGGACAAGATTTAAGCTTAATTGGGGGTACGGTTGTCAGTACGGGTAGCTTAACCGCGCCAGACGGAGGAATTAGTGTGACCACTGTCCCTGGTGAGAGTATGGTGCGGATTAGCCAACCTGGATATATGCTGAGTTTAGAGGTTCAACCCTCTGCGTCAATCCCATTAACTCCCCTAAATTTGCCTCAGTTGTTAACCGGGAGTGGACAAGTAGCGGGTGTGGAGGTGAGTAGCGGTGGAGAAGTTAAGTTAGTTGGGTCAGGTATCGCTGTAGAAAATGGGGATATCGTGGCGCGTGATCTGAATTCCCAGACGGCTACACTATCCGCTCAACATAATCTGACGTTGGTGGAAAGTCAGTTACAAACAACGGGAGACTTAAATCTACTGGCAAAGGATACAGTACGGGTGCGGGATAGTCTGGTCAATCCGTTTCTTGCCCAAGCTGGGGGAAATCTCTACATTCAGGGGAATCAGAGTATTGATATCTTAGCGCTAAATCATCCACAAACACCGTTTCAAAGTGGTGGAAATCTCAGTTTAGTCAGTGATGGCAAGGTTTCTGGCGATGCTCACTTTACCAGTGGAGGAAATTTTTCGATTCTTAATTTATCGGGAGAGCCAGGTAATTTTGTTAGCCTTTATGACCCAATTATTCGGGTTGATGGTGATGTTGAGTTTGGTAATTACACAGGCGCAGCTCTTTTGGTAGAAGCGACAGGTAGTATCCAGGGGGGCAATATTACGATTACTAGACCCGATAATTCTCTTGATGCTAATGTAGGAATTTCTAATTCAGATTTGGAGCTTTTGACCAGTCAACCAACCCTGATTTTGCGAGCAGGGTTGAATGCGGTAACTTCGACTAACGTTCCTGCAACTCAAGGTTCAACCAATTTTCAAACACCAGGATCGCCGTTATCGCTGCCACCAGGAAGTATCAATGTAGGAAATATTAACACTTCCGATGAAGTTTCTGAGTCTAACCAAGCTAATGCCGGTCCTGTAATATTGTTTGCCACGGGTGACATTATTACAGACACTATAACGGCGACGACAAGTAGGGGTAGTGGAGACGATTCTGGTTTTGTCAATCTGTCGGCTCAAGGAAATATTACGACTGACACTATCAACACCAGTGATAAAGGACAGGGGAATGCGGGTTCTGTGACAGTAACAGCCGGAGGTAATATCAGCATTAATGATATAGATGCTAGTGAGCAAGGACAAGGTAATTCAGGCGACGTAACCTTGACAGCAGGGGGTTCGATTACACCAGGCAATATCAACCAAGAGGCTCTCCCACCAGGCGATATGGGTCAGCTTCAGATCACACCTAACCAAACCGACCCCATACCCAATCCCCAACCGCCACCCAATCCCCAACCGCCACCCAATCCCCAACCGCCACCCAATCCCCAACCGCCACCCAATCCCCAACCGCCACCCAATCCCCAACCGCCACCCGAATCGATTCCTGAACAGATTCCTGAACGGATTTTTGTTTATGAACGGATTCCTCTTTATGAACGGATTCCGGAACCAATTCCTGAACCGGAACCAATTCTGGAAGTGGAAGTGGAACCGGAACCAATTCCTGAAACCGAACCGATTCCTGAACCGCAACCGGAAGTGGAACCGGAACCAATTCCTGAACCAGAACCAATTCCTGAACCGCAACCGGAAGTGGAAGCCGAACCAATTCCTGAACCAGAACCAATTCCTGAACCGATTACTGAAGCGGAACCCAATCCGGAACCGGAAGCGGAACCGGAACCAATTCCTGAAGCGGAACCAATTCCTGAACCGATTACTGAAGCGGAACCCAATCCGGAACCTAATCTAAATAGTACAAACCCAAGTGTTAATGAACCGAGTGATAACAACCAAAACCAATCCCCCTCTGACAACAACCAATCTACTACAACCCAAGAGCAATCCGAAACAAACCCGCCGATAGATTCAACTCAAACGGATTCTGTAGCTGAGTTTGAAGAAAAATTCACGCAGCAATTCAAGGAATATTTAGAGCTACCTGGAGATATTTCTCTGAGAACCCTAGCAGAAAGCCGGGAAATTCTCGCTAATACTGAAAAATCAACGGGAGCTAAACCCGCACTCATCTATGTCGGTTTTGCGCCCCAAACGATTACTACCGATGGGGCAACAAATGTACCCTTCCCAACTCCAAGTCCTCAAGATCAGTTAGAAATACTGCTGGTAACTGCTCAAGGAACCCCAATTCGCAAAAAAGTAGAAGGAGTAACCCGTGAGCAAGTCCTGAAAGTTGCTAATGAATTTCGTTTGCAAGTTACTAATGTCCGTAGCCAAAAAGGTTATATTGTGCCGGGACAGCAACTCTACAACTGGTTAGTGAAGCCATTAGAAGATGAATTCCAAGGTCAAGGGATCGAAAATCTCATTTTCCTCCTCGATAGTAACTTGCGCTCCGTTCCAGTGGCGGCACTCTATGATGGTGAACAGTTTCTCATCGAAAAGTATAGTGTTGGCTTAATGCCGAGTCTTAGCCTCACTGATACCCGTTATGAGCCTGTTACCAACATGGAAGTTCTGGCAATGGGAGCCTCGCAATTTACTGATAAACAACCATTACCAGCGGTGCCAGTAGAGTTATCAGAAATCACCCAGGATATATGGCAGGGAAAATCATTTCTCAATGAATCATTCACGGTGAATAACCTAAAACAACAGCAACAACGTCAGCCTTATGGCATGATTCATTTGGCAACTCATGCTGATTTCGTGCCAGGAGATCTGAGTAACTCCTATATCCAATTTTGGGATAGTAAACTGCGACTTAATCAACTGTCTGAGTTAGGTTTAAACAAGCCAACGGTAGAGTTATTGGTACTAAGCTCTTGTCGCACGGCATTGGGGAATGAGGAAGCGGAATTAGGCTTTGCTGGGTTAGCTGTTAAAGCGGGGGTTAAGTCGGCGGTGGGGAGTTTGTGGTATGTGAGTGATCAAGGAACCTTGGGGTTAATGACTGAATTTTATCAGCGGCTCAAACAAGCTCCAATTAAGGCAGAAGCTATCCGCCAAGCTCAATTAGCTATGCTCAACGGGCAAGTTTATACACAAGATGGAAAACTGATTACCACTCAGGATATGATATCTTTACCACCGGAACTGGCTAGGTTAAGAGATCAAACCTTTGAACATCCTTATTACTGGAGTGCGTTCACAATGATTGGTAGTCCCTGGTAATTTTTCATTTGTCATTTGTTATTTGTCATACTCGCTCCCTTGAGAAGCAAGCTACGTTTATGTAAGGGTTTGAAGCATATTCACATAACTTAACATCGTTCAGTTTATTTCCACCAACCTACTTAGTGAGAGCATCGTGCTTGCTACTTAATACCCAATTGAAATGCATGACGAGCTTAGGTGGAATGGTACTGACTTAAGGTTTTAGGTTGGGTTTTGACTTCGCTCAACCAAACAAAATCTAGGGCTAAGGTTCCCTTACTACGAACCCAAGCTAATCTACCAAATTGTGTGCCACGCCAGTACCCTCGTAAGCTAAGTAAGCTTTCCATAGTTGGTTGGAATTAATTTTTGACCGTAGTTAATTTACACAATCTACACCTTGGACACTCTGTCAATTAAGTTTTAATGAAGTTTAGCAAACATACAATGTACAATGCTATCCTAAACATAAGGCATAGATTAAATTATTGATAGTGCTGGGGGAATTATCCGGAAATCAATCATAAGGATTGAATAGTGAATTACATTTGTAAACACCGGGGTTGCATATATTGAATAAATACATAATAACTGAGACAGATTATTGATTTTTATTCATAATTTTTAACTTAAACTAAATAGTTATATAATATAAAAATGCACTGTATTAATTTTGCGAAAAGCCATAAAATTTTTAAATAAAACGTAAATTTTAAATCAACTTAATTTAGTCTTAATTTATCAAGCAAAGACCCATGAATCAGAGGAAAATAGCTGTGGGGTTAACTAAGGAAAGATGGCACCTGACCAAGTTATTAACTTGGCTAACTGAAAATAGTAAAGTCAATAGCATTTTACTATGGACGTTAGTTTTAGGATTCTTTCCCACTGGCGTTGAGGCACAACCTGTGCCAGCCAATGATGGAACAAATACTCAAGTAGACGCCAGTGGCGACAAATTCACGATTACTGGCGGTCAAACTTCTGGAGATGGCGCTAATCTTTTTCACAATTTTAGTGAGTTTGGCTTAGACGCAAACCAGACTGCTAATTTCATTTCTAATCCCACTATTCAGAATATTTTATCCCGTGTGACGGGGGGAAATGCTTCACTAATTAATGGGTTGATTCAGGTAACGGGGGGCAATTCCAATCTGTTCTTGATGAATCCGGCGGGGATTGTGTTTGGTCAAAATGCCCGGTTAGATGTACCTGCATCTTTTACGGCAACGACAGCGACAGGGATTGGGTTTGGGGAGAATTGGTTTAGTGCGATCGCGTCTAATGATTATACCTCTCTTGTCGGTCAACCCAATGCTTTTACGTTCAACACATCTAACCCTGGGGCGATTGTCAATGGGGGGAATTTGGAGGTTGGCAAAGATTTAAACTTCGTTGGTGGTACAGTGGTGAGTACAGGTAACTTGGAAGCCCCTAAGGGACAAATTACCATTACCACAGTTCCCGGTGAGAGTACAGTTCGCCTCAGTCAACCTGGACATTTGTTAAGTCTAGAAGTTCCAGCGGGAGATGCACCTATTAATCCCCTATCTTTACCGGAATTGCTGACAGGTTCGGTTGATGTTCCAGATGTTGGAGTCAATAGCAACGGAACGGTAAAACTCTCAGCGTCTGGTATTCCGATTGAACCTGGAGATATTGTTGCCAAAAATGTTATTGCTGAGACAGCAACCTTATATGCACGGCATAACCTAACCTTAGTTGAGAGTCAGTTACAAACCACAGGTGACTTGAATTTATTAGCACAAGATACGGTGCGAGTGCGCGATAGTGTAACCCATTCTTTCCTTGCCCAAGCTGGGGGTAATCTTTATATTCAAGGCAATAACACCATTGATATATTGGCATTAAATCATCCCCAAACCCCTTTTCAAAGTGGCGGTAATCTCAGCTTAGTCAGTGATGGGGATATTTCAGGTGATGCTCATTTTACCAGTGGGGGACATTTCTCGATTCTCAATTTAGTCGGTAATCCGGGTAACTTTGTCAGCTATTTCGATCCGATTATTAGCGTTGATGGGGATGTTACGTTTGGTGATTATAACGGGGTAGCGCTAAAGATAGAAGCGACAGGTAGTATTACCGGGGGAAACATCACCATTACTGGACCCGATACGATGTTGACGGGTGATGACCCAGATATTGAAATTTTGACCAGTTCTCCCTCCGTAATTCTGCGGGCGGGATTGACAGCATTAAATAATCCTGTCAATGTTTCTCCTTCTACCCCTTTCCTCGATGTCAACTCGAATACAACATTTAATTCGACTGAAACCTCTGCTTCACTAGGCAATATCACCGTCAATAATATTGACACATCTAGCAACGATTCTGCCTATGATTCTGGCAAAGTAATATTGTCAGCTACAGGAAATATTACGGTTAACGGTAATATAGATACTAGCAATCAAGTCGATAGCAATTCTGGAGATATTAATATATTAGCGTCTAGTGGTGATATCTCATTAGAAAATATTTCTAGCAGTAGTAATCAATTCGGAGATGCTGGGTCTATAAATGTATTGGCAAGTTCTGGAAGTATTACAGTTAATGGCAATATCAACACCGCTAATACCCTATCAGGAAATTCCGGCAATTCTGGAGACGTTGACTTAACCGCTGCTGATGAAATTATTACACGTAATATAGATATGAGGAACCAGGGAAACGGGGAGTTAGGAACGGTCAGTTTAAGAGCTGGAGGCAGCATTACAACGGGTAATATAACCCCAGAGGAAGAGTTAATGAATCAAGGGCGGTTAATTATCACCGAAAATACACCCATTACTGATCCAGAAACCCCTCCATTTACTGATCCGAGAACTGATCCAATTCCTGATCCGGGAACCGATCCAGAAACCCCTCCATTTACTGATCCGGAAACCGATCCCCCTATTAATCTAGTTGATATAATACCTCCTGATCTTGATGAGGACGCTGATTGGCAGATTGATCCGGATCAACTCATTTCTGAAGGTGAGGAAGAGTCTCCAATTATAACTTACGAAAGAAGTCCTTTTCGCCCAGAAGATAATCCCAGTGAAACAAATTCCCTGAATCCTGAAGATAATACCAGTGAGACGAATTCCTTAAACCCAGAAGATAATACCAGTGAGACGAATTCCCTGAACCCAGAAGATAATCTGAATAATTCCAGCGATACAACTCTCTCTGAACCGACAAATCAACTGACTAACTCCAGCAATCCTAGTCCTAGCGAAACGAGTAGTAATCCATCCGTCTCTGCTGAAACCCCATCCAGTGAAGCGAATAGCAATCCATCCACCCCCGCTAACAACTCATCCAGCGAAACGTCATCATCAGGTAATTCTGAGTCATCCCTCCAATCTGTTGATGCCTCAGAGGAAAACTTTACCCGGCAATTTGTAGACTATTTAGGCTTACCTACAGATATTCCTCTAGTCACACTCGCTAAAAGCCGGGATATTCTCAGCAACATTGAGAAAACTACAGGAGTTAAACCCGCGCTGCTTTATATCAGTTTTGTCCCACCAGATAGTTCTAATCAGGCAGAAAATTCATCATCTTCAAACCAAAATATTCCCCGCAAAACCCGCAATCCTCAAGACCAATTAGAACTACTACTGGTTACCGCTAATGGATTACCCATTCGCAAACGAATTCCAGAAATTACTCGCCAACAAGTTCTCAACGTTGCGGATCAGTTTCGCTTAGAAGTCACCAATATTCGCAGTCGCCAAGGCTACATTGCTCCCGGTAAACGACTTTATGATTGGCTAGTGGCTCCCATGGACAATGAACTGCAAGCCCTCGGTATCGAAAACATAACCTTCCTAGTAGACTACGGCTTGCGCTCTATTCCTCTGGCGGCTCTTTACGATGGTCAACAGTTTTTGATTGAGAAATACAGTGTTGGTTTAATGCCGAGTTTAAGCCTGGTAAATCCCAACTACGCCCCCATTGAAAACATGGAAGTTTTAGCAATGGGAGCGGCAGAATTTACGGATCAAAAACCTTTACCTGCTGTCCCCGTAGAATTATCAGCTATTACCCAATCCCTGTGGCAAGGAAAATCTTTTCTGAACGATACATTTACTTTAGAAAATCTCAAAGCACAACGTCAACAGCAACCTTTTGGCATTATCCACTTAGCCACTCATGCTAATTTCCAATCGGGAGAACCGAATAACTCCTATATCCAACTTTGGGACAGGAAGCTGCGACTCAATCAATTACCTCAATTAGACTGGAATAATCCTCCCGTTGAACTCTTAGTTCTCAGTGCTTGTCGCACCGCATTGGGGAATGAGGAAGCGGAATTAGGGTTTGCTGGATTAGCGGTTCAAGCGGGCGCAAAATCAGCCGTAGGAAGTTTATGGTATGTCAGTGATGAGGGAACTCTAGGATTAATGACCCAACTCTATCAAACCCTCAAACAAGCCCCTATTAAAGCAGAAGCGCTGCAGCAAACTCAACTGGCAATGTTGCAGGGACAAGTCTATGTCCAAGGGGGTCAGCTGATTGCAGGTAATAAATCAGTCCCGTTACCACCAGAATTAGCCAGATTAGGAGATGGCAACTTTCAACATCCTTATTACTGGAGTGCGTTCACTATGGTTGGTAGTCCTTGGTAATTCGTCATTCGTCATTCGTCATTCGTTATTCGTCTTATGTCTTATATCATTCGTCTTATGTCTTATGTCATTTGGTCGGGGCGGGTTTTGCAGCCAAGCTAGGGATAACAATTAATATTAGTCCCTAAACCCGCCCCTACAGACAGATGCTTCTGGCATCACATCTGGAACATGACTCCCCTATCTCCCCCTGCTTCCCCCGCTCCCCCCGCCTGACAGGTGTAGGTTTTTTACCTTAGGGTGGGGACAAGACTTGGAGGACAAGGAAGGAAAGTAGACAAGGAAGAGAAGACTTGTAGAGTTCAAGACGTATTTAGAGAAAAAGATTGTCGTGGAAATAAACCCTTCAAGGAAATAGTTTTACCACAAATTAAATCGGCAATAATGTTGATTAAGCCTTGCAAAAAGCAAGAAATTTCCCTCGTTTTTTTTCTTAACTCCGATTTTGAATTTATCCGATAATCAGGATTCTGTTGCTCGTTGAACTGTTGTGATTGATGTGACTTTTCTTCACTCCCTACAGTTACTGTCCAGAGTGTTGCTATTGCCATGGCTAACCAAATTCTTTCAGCTCGGTCTGGTTCTCTTAAACGAGTTTTCTGCCACTGCCATCCATCGCTTTTTATATCTCGATAACTTGATTCAATCCAAGCCCGTAAACCATACCAAAAGCTCTGAGCTTGTGTTAGTTCTAAATCCGTAACAATTAACCAGGGTTCTTTATATCCTTCATCCCAGCGTGCTAATAACGTACATTCAAGAGAATGATCCTTGAAACAAGTCACATAACCTGACCAATCTGTTCTTGTTTTTGGGGCGACTGTATCTAAACATCTCCACTCCTGCTCCTGTCTAAGTTGATAGTATCCTTGTTTATTAATTCTTAAAAAAGGATGCCAATTTAAGGAGCAAATTACCTCAAATAGCCAGTCAGCATATAGTCCCCTATCCGCTAATACGATGACTTGCCAATAGTCGGGGACTACATCCTTTACATAGTGGAAAATATGAAGCCAATGAGGTTTCCAAGAACCTTTTTCTGTTCCTTTAACAATTTTCCACGCTACGGGAATGCCACAACCTTGATAAAGAACATGAAGGGAAAGAACAGTAAAATTCTGACCAATATTGGTTGCATCTATTGCCAAGGGCAAACATTTATCTTCAGACTTCCATAAACTGAGAATCCATTTGAGTAGAGGAGCAAAGCATTGGCTGACATCTAACTCTCTTCGTTTCGCTCCTTTTTTATCTTTACTATCTTGATACCATTCTTTCAGTCTTTGTCTGACTGTATTCCTTTTTTCTCCATTAATTTTTGCGATAAATTCTGATAATCGGGTCAGACTACTTGAACCTGTCATCACTATGCCAAAGCTCCAAGTGGCTAGACCAACCACTTCAGGCAAAGACAAATGAGGGAAATGATAGGAGACAAGTTTTGACCAATCTTTTAAATATTTATTGCGTAACATACTTTAACCAATTAACCAGTTTTCTGGGTGATTAATCATATTTACTAACCCCCTTAACACTTGATTATATATATGATATATTTCTCTCCCTTGCTCCGTTGATATATACTGGCATTTAACCGCAAATTTTAGCCAGACCTGCGTTTCGGCACTTTCGGCTTCACAGTCATTCAACTTAGCTAGAAATGATGCCTTATACCTCCTTTTTCTCGCCTGCTCTGCTAAATTAGCGCACACAGCACGGGATGAACGTCGAATTTGATCACTCAGAGAATATCTCTCTTCTATGGGAAACTGTTTTGATATTTCAAAAATAGTCATGGCTGCATCAAAGGCTTTTTGATAAATAATTAGATCTTCGTGAGTTTTGATTGTTTTTGGGTTTTCTTCCTTGTCCACTTTCCCTCCCAGTCTTCCTTGTCTCACCTCCATTCTACCGTCAAAGTAAAAAACCTACCCTTGTGAGCCGCTCCCCCCGCTCCCCCAGCTTCCCCTATCTAGCAGAATCCCCAGCACCCCCTATCTAGCAGAATCCCCATCGACAAGAGGTTCGTCGATAGAAGTGCAATCGTCCCACACCCAGATATAATCCATAGGGTTTTTCTCCTGCCGGAAAAGCGGTTACACCAAATAAATAAACTCCGCCCCAATAGGGATTATGCTGTGGCTGAAGACCAATAGTAAATGTGGTTCCCGGAGAAATCGGTTCGGCAAAACTAACAGAAACCGTTTTGGTTGCATCATCTCTGTTTACCGATTGCAACGGCAATTGTTCGCCTTTATTTCGAGCGGTTCCGGTAAATGCTAAAGTATCATCAAGTCTAAAACGGATAGTTTCGCTTCCTTCCCGTTGACTAATCGTCACCTTCTGTAAAGGTTCACCCGCATTTTCTGGAAGTTCTAAGGTGAAATAATACTTAGCCCCCCATACTCCCACATGATCAAATGTGGTGAACACATTAATCAAGCGCGGTGATTTTTCAAAGGAAACGGTACCATCAGCTTGCTGAACAGCGTGAATCGGGGCAATTGGCATTCCCCAGAGACTGGCTGTACTCAGGGTAAGGGCGATGAGAGTGGAAACGCGCATAACTCCATGTTTGCCCAACTACTACCATGGGCTACTTACTGTTTATGGTATTTGACATTACAAATCTGGGGGGCGATCGCGGTTAGTCAATTCCGAGGGAGGGCGATCGCTACTCCAAGCCCACCACACTTTACCACACTGGCATTGATAGAACTCTTGCCACTTTTTGCGATAATCTTCAGTCAGGACTGGTGATTGTCGATTAATCCAAACCCGTTGGGCTTCCATCGAAGAAGCATGACAGGTGGGACAGCAGAACTCTAAGGCATGAGTGGCTGATTTTGTCCATTGCGGCGGAAATGGGGTAAAAGCGTCCATAGTCTTATCGCTGGGTTGTAGCTTAAGGGGAGAGTCTGGTCTTGACCATCTCCTGTGCCTATTTTAGGGGTTTCCCTGCCCAGGCGTTTTGCATTTTAAGGTAAGCATGAGATAGTTGGGAAAATAAGTGTTTTAACTTTATCCTATAAATCTTCTAAGTTTGAGTCCCTCGGCTGATGAATCCAGAGCCAGAAATTCGCCGCTTGCGTGATCTAATGCCCGCCTCTGGGCGAATGCTGATCAAAATTATCAGTAAACCGCAACAGATGGCGGTGATTGAAACTCCTTTCCCGATGCCTTGGTCGAGAGATCGTCCAATCTATATTAACTTTGATCTGTGGCGTCGCTTACCTAGAGCGCAACGGGATATGCTGATCCTCAGCACCGTAAGTTGGTTGCTTAATATCAGGTGGTTTAAGCCCGATTTATATCAAGGCGTTGTCATTGCCGGATTGTTAGGGGGAATGGTGGAATTTGTGCAAGGCGATGCGGTGGGTGTCGTCGTGGCGACGGGATTGAGTGCGATCGCGGGGAGTCAAATTTGGCGCAGCACTCGCAGTTGTCAAACTCACTTAGATGCGGATACCGATGCGATTAAAGTCGCCCTGCGGCGTGGCTATACCGAAACAGAAGCGGCGCAGCATCTATTAGCAGCGATTGAATCCGTAGCTGAGATGGAAGGGCGACTGAGTTTAAATTTTACTGAACTAATTCGCTCTCAAAACCTGCGGGCGATCGCAGGGATTTCCCCTGTGGGGGTTCCGGAGAGTGTAAGACAGGAATAGTTAGGCGTTGCTGAATAAGCGTTGTGGTGAGGAGAAGCTGAGGAAGCTGGGGAAGAAAACAGCTTACGTTGTACTCGCGAAGCGCCAAGCAAGCTACGTCATTCGTTATTCGTCTTATGGTCGGGGCGGGTTTTGCAGCCAAGCTAGGGATAACAATCAATATTAGTCCCTAAACCCGCCCCTACACCTCAACACTCACCCACCTAGGGGATGTTAAGTTTTGATAACCTTGGGCATCCTGTTGATGGAAGCTGATTGTTTTGAGTCATGAAATCTTGAATATTAGTTACGGTGAAGATTTAATTTTGTCCATATTTCCTGGGAATCCGCAGCGTTTCTGGCGATACCTGATCACAGTTGCTCTAGTTGCGATCGCTTATACAGGTAGCGCTCAGTTTACCCTGTCATGGTTAGGATTGGGCGCTGAGGCGTCTCCAGTGTGGGTTGGTGCGGGGATTGCTCTGGCTGCCCTTTTTTTGCAGGGAAAACGGCTGTGGGTTGGTGTGGCGATTGGTGCATTTTGGCTCAATCTGTCTCTGGGAGCCTCATTTTTGGTGTCTCTGGGTTCGGTAATCGGCTGCACGTTACAAGCTGTTGTCGGTGCGATGGGATTACGTCGCCTGGATTTTAACCCAAAGTTAGAATGCCTCAAGGATGCTTATGCTCTAATTGTCTTTGGCGCGATCATTGCCCCCTCAATTAACGCCACGATTAGTACGCTAGTGAATTGCTGGGTAAATTTTATTCCATGGCATCAATTTGGACTGAATTGGGGAACCCTTTGGTTAGGAGACAGTATGGGAATCTTAGTGTTTACCCCCTTACTGCTATTAATTGTTCAGGACTCTCCTCAGCGAATTTTGCCGCCAAATTATCCACCCCAACAAATTTTAGAAGCCGTCCTGTGCTGGAGTCTACTGGGGGTATTTAGTTGGCTAGTTTTCCAGTCTCGAACCACCTTTGCCCTATCCGACTATCCCCTGGAATATTTACCCTTTCCCTTTGTCGTTTGGGCGGCGCTGCGATTTCGGGTGTGGGGTGCGGTTCTTGCCAGTTTAATCGTTTCGGGAATGGCAATTGGTGGCACTCTCCAAGGAATTGGACCCTTTGTGGTGAAAACGGGAAGTACCCTAGGCGCAATTCTACTGCTACAAACGTTTATGGCAGTGGTAACAATAACTGCTTTAGTGTTAGCCGCCGCTATGTCAGAGCGTCAACAGGCAGAAGAACAACTGCGGGCTACCTTAGAACGCGATCGCTTGTTAGCAGAGATTGCCCTGCGGATTCGTCAATCCTTGGATTTAGACCAGATTTTGCACACCACTGTTGTGGAAGTGCGGCAATTATTACAGGCAGATCGTGTCTATATTAGTTATCTAGATGAAAATAACCACAGTAAAATTGCTGCCGAATCTGTTGCCTCTGCTTATAAATCTCTGTTGGGATGGAAAGCCTCAGAGAAACTGTTACAAGAAACCCAAGAATTATTTGCCCAGCGTCAAATTTTAATCCGGGATAATACGGAACGGGTTAATGTTACGCCCTATCTCAAAGACTTTTATCGGTGCTACCAGATTAAAGCGACTCTGGCAATTCCATTAATTCTCGATGATCAATTATTTGGACTCTTGGCGGTTCATCAATGCCACCGTTCCCGTCATTGGCAATCCTTTGAGGTGGATTGGTTAAGACGATTAGCGGTTCAAGTCACCATTGCAATTCAACAAGCTCAACTTTACCAACAAGTCCAAGGGCTTAATAGTAACCTGGAAAGTCAAGTGGCGGAACGTACCCTGCAACTTGAGGAAAAAATGCAGGAATTGCAACGGCTTTACGAACTAAAAGATGTGTTTTTACAAGCGGTATCCCATGATCTACGAACATCAATGATGGGCTTAATTCTGATGTTGAAGGGAACCCAAAACAACCCTGGTGAAACCGTTGCCCTGCCGAGCAGAATTCTGGATCGGCTGATTGAAAATAGCGATCGCCAATTGACGTTGATCAATGCCTTATCTGAAGACCATTTTAACCAAGGGCGGAAAATAGAACTCCACTGTCAACCTTTATGCTTAAATGAACTCCTCAGCCAAATCCTCACTGATTTGCAGCCGTTATTCAGCAGTAACCACGCTCAATTAACGATGGTTATTCCCCAAACCTTACCCCCGGTTAAAGCTGATCCGACTCAACTGCGGTGTGTGTTTCATCATCTATTGACGAATGCCCTTAAACACAATCTACCGGGGGTTAAGATTACGCTGACAGTAAGGGTTGAGAGGGATATGCTTCATTGTGCGATCGCCGATGACGGAATAGGGATGAGCAAACAGCAGTGCGATCGGCTGTTTAAGCTTTATGTTCGGGGATTGCACTCTCAACACTTAACCGGAATTGGTTTAGGCTTATATTTATGTCGGCAAATTATTAATGCTCACGGGGGACAAATTAGTGTTACCAGTGTGCCAACACAAGGATCAACCTTTAACTTTTCGCTTCCTTTGTATAGGAGTAAGGTGGGTATTGCGTAAGGTGGGCATTGCCCACCCTACCTCTAAATCCCATTCATCATCCAAAATGGAATATAGCATTTTCATTTGAATTGTTACCCATGAACATCCCCACCGCCCTAGTCAATGAACTGAAGCTCTACCTCAAACACCGAACCGACAATGGTGATCTGGAAGCGAAAACCTTATTAACTCAACTTGAACAGTTCACTAGCTCACCCACAGCCGCAGAGGAACAAGCCTTGTATTCCCAACCGCCAGCGGGGTTAGATGTAGGATGTTAGTATTTTCGTCATTTGTCCTTGGTCAGAGCAAGTTTTCTCGACAGATATTCAACATCCGCTGATCATTCTCACTCAGTTGACCCACAGGTTGATACTGATCAAGCTTAACGGTGTAGGGATAGGTTAAAGATTCGTAAGTGCGATCGAGATTAAGCTGTCTCCCCGCCGCCGCTACCGAGGTTTGTTGCTGATTCTCGATAGTATGAGCTAAAGCGGTTTGGTCGTAGGGGTTGACAACTCGGAGATTCATCTGTTTAGATTCTAGAGTGCCATGAAAACAGCTAAATTCAGATTGAGGTAAGTAAAGTGCCCCAACTAGCTGTCCTTCATTGGCTTGAAACACAATATATTCTTGACCAATCTGATTGGGTTGGGAGGATTGACCGTAAAGGTACGTGCCATCTGGGATTGAAGTGGCTGAAGCGGATACAGTAGATGGATTCGTTTCCCCAGTGGAACTATCCACGACTTGCTTGAGTTGTTGAGCGACGGCGATGGGTCTACTGGAGACATTCATTGTGAGTCCTACGGTGAGCAGTAACCCGGTTAGGGGTAAACGCCAAGGGAAAGACGGTTGACGTTGGGACTGAAAAAACTCAATGAATCGGCTAATCACCGTGGTTACCTCCTTTAAAATAATATCGAAACACCCTTAGAAAATTTGGAATTTTAGTACACAGTTGGTAGCCGCCCTAATTTGTTAAAGTAGATTTAAGCTAAAGTAGACGTTAGCAGGCATCCTTACTTTCTATCTAACCGTGAACCTGTCTCGGGTTTGCGCTGCCTTTATCCGGTTTCTCAACCGTCACAGTTCGCACGGGCAAAATTACGTTGGTTTGTAATTAGATTGAAGTATTCATCTCTCTCTAGTTAAACAATAAGGGATGATGCTTAAGTAGCGATTCCCTCGAAGGAATGAAAGTTAACTCACCCAGGAGAAGGTTTTTCTACGGACACAGTATTTTCAGGAGCTTCAATCGCTAGTCTGGGGATTGCTGAAGAAATTAATATTTTTTTACAAAAAAAGTGGTAGCGAACTGTGCTACCACTTCGATGGAATGTCGCCAACTTGGGCATTCACAAATAGTCTTTGAAAGTCTTTAAACCCGTTTAAACGGGTTTAAGCTTTGAGCCAGAACTTTAGTTCTTAGCTAAACTTGTCGTAGGGGATGCCAGCGTTTAGGGCGAAGACAGCGCAACTACAAACCAACTAACTGGCAATGTATTCCCGCACAGTGGCATGGCGTCGTCTGAGTTGGGCTAAAGCTTGATGCTCTAACTGGCGTACCCGCTCGCGACTGAGATTGAGTCTCTGTCCGACTTTTGCCAGAGATAGTTCATTCCCATCTTCTAAGCCAAAGCGGAGTGCCAAAACTTCCCGTTGTTGGGGGGTTAATTCTGCCAGGAGATTATCTAAATCTTGGCGCAGGGATTCCTGGGTGGTGTAATGAACCGGTGTCGGTCCACTATCTTCCAACAGATCAGATAATTCTGTATCTTGGTTATCCCCCACTCGCACATCTAGGGATACGGGTTGACGGGCGATGCTCAAATATTCGCGAATTTGGGCAGGTTCTAACTCCAACTCTTGACCAATCTCAGTTGGTGTGGCGTTACGCCCCAATCTCTGAGACAGTTCCCGTTGAACCTTTTTGATCTTATTCAGCTTTTCGGTAATGTGAATCGGTAACCGAATCGCACGGGCTTGTTGGGCGATGGCGCGAGTAATGGCTTGACGAATCCACCAGTAAGCATAAGTAGAGAATTTATACCCTCGCGTTGGGTCAAATTTCTCCACGCCTCGCTCTAATCCCAGGGTGCCTTCCTGAATCAAGTCCAGGAATTCCATGTTACGCTTCTGATACTTTTTCGCGATCGCAACCACTAGGCGCAGATTCGCTTCGATCATTTTACGCTTGGCTCGCGTTCCCTGGTTTATAATTTTCTTAAGGGCTGATTCCTCTAAATCAACGTGATCTGCCCACTCCTGCATCGTCGGTTCGCGCTCTAAGGTTTCCGCTAAGGCATCTTTTGCCTCCAAGAGCGGCATCATCTGCTGCACTTGCTTACCATAGACAATTTCTTGCTCATGGGTCAGTAGTGGCACGCGACCGATTTCATGCAGATAGGTGCGAACCATATCTGCCGAAAATGTGGGCTTGGTCGTTTTGGGTTTGGTGTTAACAGTGGGCATCTGTGAGTAGTGACTCCGTAAACGAGCAATAAATCTGTCGCGGATTTTGACCTCAAAAGCAAAAGCTATAGCCATCTCTCACCTTGAGGATACGTGCGCGAAGCGGTTGTTTACATCTACTAAAAGATGTATAGACTCCTACCTGTATTGAGTTGGGCAGGAGAGCGAACCGTAGATCAGGAGTTAAAGCGATTGACTCAGTTAATTGTCTCTTCGTTGATTCTGCGGCGTTTCCCAGCTTACTAACTCTGGGCTAGGAACAAGGCGAATGCGA
This sequence comes from Coleofasciculus chthonoplastes PCC 7420, assembly GCF_000155555.1. Taxonomy (GTDB): domain Bacteria; phylum Cyanobacteriota; class Cyanobacteriia; order Cyanobacteriales; family Coleofasciculaceae; genus Coleofasciculus; species Coleofasciculus chthonoplastes_A. Next base: position 77,782 of record NZ_DS989865.1, on the reverse strand, counting down.
AGTCATTATGAGTTTGCCTTAACTCTATAGTATTACACCTTTAGACGACGGTAAAGAGGTAAAGGTTCAACATTTCGGAAAAATCATCCGGCTGTGGCATCTGCTACTTTTCCTCCTGACACCGACAGGGTTCAACAGGTTGGCATTCTCTCCTAGTTACTATCATCGCCTAAAATACCGAGAAACGGATAGAGTTTAATCGGGGAAATAACCGAACTGATTTGGGGATAGATATCCTCCCAACCCCCTAGTCTGGCACAATGCCTTTTTCGTTAACGAGGACGGTTGACGAGGTGAGGAGGTGAGCCAGGACAAATTCCCAGGAGATGAAACGCCCCTAATTTTATAGCACTAGGCTCTAAGGTTAGGAGAAAAGAAGAAAAATTTAAATCGCTCAATCCCTTGATGAGTCAGTGTTTTTCTTCACTATTCCATAAGACACACCGAGCGTGTTACCGAGCGCAGTTCGGCTAGGCTCACTGACCGTTGAGGTAAGCGTTCGACTGAACTTTGACAGGCTCAGTTGCCGCGCTCACCGCCGAAGCCTTACGCCGAAGTCCGAGCCGAGGTGTTGCCTATTGCCAGAAAGCCTAGCGCGTAGCGCTATATCAGGTTCATTAACCCTTTTTCCCTATTCTCCCCATCCATCCAATACCAAATATTCCTCCACCCTGTCGAGATGGAAGAGTTTTTTTGGCGCAACTCGATAATCATGAATCATAGCAGGAGTGAAGCCTAAATCCAAGCCTCTATGTCAGAATATTATCATTTGCTGCTTCTTTCCCCTTTGTATTACTTTTGTTCTAAGAACAAAAACTCACAACTCTCAGGCAACACTCTAGTAACTACTGTCCAGAGACGTTCCCACCACACAAGTCCGCTCTAACGTAGCACCATTTACATTGACCTCATCGAGTTCAGCACAAAGCAAATTCGCTCCCGTTAAATTTGCCCCTCCCAGATTCGCCCCGCGCAAATCCGCTTCCTCAAAATTGGCGTCACACAAGCTAGCACCTTGTAAATCCGCTTGCGATAAATCCGCCCCCTTCAGATTAGCACTGTTGAGATTCGCCCCCCGCAGATCAGCGCCTCGAAAATCGACGCCTTGGAGGTTGACACCCATAAGATTCGCGCCACTCAAAAACGCACCAGCAAAGGATACCTGAGTCAAATTCGCGCCCATTAAATTCGCGCCTCGGAGATTACTCCCGCGCAAATCCGCCCCAGTCAAGTTGGCTTGCATTAGATTAGCGCCCAAACAATTTGCCCGCACATCAGCCGACACCAATTGAGCGCACAGCAGTTTAGCGCCATCAAGACGAGCACCGTTGAGATTCGCTCTCGACAAATTCGTACCCACCAGACTAGCGCCTGCCAAATTAATCTGTTCCAGTTGGCTCCCAGACAAGTCTTCGTCGTCTAGATTAGCACCTGAGAGCTGCTTGATTTTTCCTGCGCGAATTGCTTCGATTTCCATCAATTTTCCTGCGTGACTTAAACCTTAAGACGAAACATTTGATTGGGCTTCCTGAGGGGAATGGGAATCAAGCAACCACATCCCTGCGGCTATTTTAGGTTGATTTGCCTGTAAACTCATACCCTGTTGCATTCCCATCACCAGTAGTTCTAGAGCCTCAAGCAGTTTTGGGTCAAATACTGTACCCGCTGACGCCTGACAGTCGTTAAGTGCTTTTGCCAAAGGAGTCTCTTGGGATTGATAGTCCTTGAGCCGCTGTTGAAATGTGGTCATCAGTGCTAAAATCCTCGACTCCAAGGGAATTGCATCATAAGCCAAACCATCCGGTTGTCCTGAACCATCCCAATGTTCGCTTTGGTGGGTGATAATGTGAGCAATTGCCTGTAATTGGGGCATGACACGCAAAACCGAGGATTTGGGCATCGTTTCTTGTTGAGCTACCGTCTGTTGCTGCACCGTGGATTTTGCTGGTTCTAGGTCATCATCTACGGCTTGTAACGGCGCGAGGCGATGCAGCAATCCCGCTAATCGCAGCCGTTTGGTTTGCCATGCGGGTAAATCAAGCAATTGACCCATCGCTTCACAAAGGGTTGCCACTTCCGCCGCTGCCATGGGATTAGTTACATCAGCTTGATCGATGAGCTGTGCCATCCGCAAAAATGCCTGCACTTTATTAGACACTAAATTATTATCTAAGTCTTGCTCGGCAAGGGGCAAGTTCTGAAGTGGCTCATCCTCAGTTTGGTGTAATTCTTGTTCAAAGCTTTCGAGATATTCGACGACGCGAGACACAACCTCCCCAATATCATCGCGTTTTTTGCTGCCGAAGGCTGCTGTGATCTTTTGTGCTTGGTCGGTTAGGCGCTGTTGTAACTGTTGATCGTAACCGCCAATATGTGCGATCGCCAAATCTACCGTTTCCCGAACCAATTCCGGCTCAAATGTCCAGAACCCATAAAACTTGCGCTCCCGATCATCTTTGGGTGATCCTTTACTGCCATAATCCTCAGCCGATAGCTCTTGACATAAGACCATTGCTGTGTATGTCTCCGACATGATGATCAAATGCCATTCTTGAGCCACTGGATCAGAAGCATCTAAATCCAATAGTCTCACATTAGAGCGCTGGCTGGTGGGATGCTCCCCAAAACCAGTCTCCGCTGTCGCCAGAATTACCACTTGAGACGACTGTTCCGCTAAATCGCCATAGCGTTCTGCCTCTTGCATATACCATTTCCCCTGTTGAAATGCTGCAATTAGCAGAGGTTTTCCCTCTGACTCTAAGATGAAGTCTTCCAAGGCATGACACAGGGCGATTAAAGTGTTTTTATGATAAACACCAAAATTCAGCGGTCGCTTACCGCCGCGATGAGCTGTGTCTAACTTTTGTAATATCGAACCTTGCAGCATGATCAAACCTTGTCTGAGGGGTTCAGGGGAAAGTGGGTGTGTAGAGACGCGCCATGGCGCGTCTGCCATGGCGCGTCTGCCATGGCGCGTCTGAGAGCAGGGGAGAATTTTAACCGATGATTTTATGTTAATTATGATACATTTTAGGGTTGAATTTCTCCAAGCAGTTCGAGTTGGCGATAAACGGATAGGAGCAACTACCCCGCTGTAACCAGTTGTTTAGGCGGCGTCTTAGCTGAGGCTTCAATCGGAGCCGCTAATGCCTCCTCTAAATCCGCACAGCCCAAGCGCTCCTCTAAAATTTTCATCACTTCGCGACCAAAATCATCGGGATTTTGCCGCCAAGCTTGCAGACAAACCTCACCCAAGAAAGAGCCTAGGGGTTCGGGATTCCAGAGTAGCTTTTTCGCTGTCCAAGGCATTAAACTCATTGGATCATAGTCTTTTTCGAGAATATTGTTCTCAAAAGCGTAGGCTTCCAAATGAGTATGGGGTTGTAGTCCGATAAAGAAGATAGCGGGTTCCACCTTGTCAGCACCAAAGATTCGCTCTAACTCCCGGTGATAGGCAATGGTTTGGCGAATGGTGTCCGGTCGCTCATCTATTACATTAAAGGAATAGTTGACCGAAACCAAGTCATTAAAGCCCCCTGCTTTCAAATCCCGACAATTTGCCAACACGGTGCGGAGGTTATACCCCATCCGCATCTTCCGGACTAATTCCTGGGAACCACTGGTAATACCGATTTCAAAGTAGTTCATCCCGGTTTTCACCATCAAGTCGCATAATTGGGGGGTGAGATTATCTGCCCGAATGTATGCCGCCCAGTGAATGTCGGTCATCCCAGAATCGAGAATTTTCTGCAACAGTTCCACCGCATCGTCGATAAACTTCCGGGCGGGGATAAACTGAGCATCGGTAAACCAGAAGTTGCGGATACCTCGGTCATAAAGCTGGCGCATTTCGGCAACCACTTCATCAGCGGGATTGATCCGTACTTGTTTACCTTCGACGACGGTGTAGATACAGTAGCAGCAGTTGTGGGGACAACCCCGTTTAGTTTGCACCCCAATATAAAAGTCGCTCTCTTGAAAATAATAATCAAACGCCGACCAGATGCTTTGGATATAGTCGTAATTACAAGCGGTTTTTTCTAGGGGAGTTGGGCGTTCATGAATCATGCGATCGCGCGGCTGCGTTTCACCCACCACATAACAGCGCTCATCAGCAAACGATTCACCCCGCAGGAGTTTCTCTAGCAGGGTTTCACCTTCGCCAACGGAGACAATTGTCCCGTTGGGTAATTTAGTCTTCAGTTGTTCATAAAATACACTCACTGCACCGCCGCCAACCATCACCCGTGCCTCTGGGTTGTAGGTACGAGCGCGTTTAAGTCCCCGGCGAATCAATCCTAAATTACGCCACAGTTCAGTATAATAGGCGGCGGCTAGGCGTAAGCCGCCGATCGCCCCGCGTAACTTGACAAAGGGGTTACTGGCGTAGTAGAACTCGAAGGCATTTTGCAAGGGGTTACCTCCTCTACCGCCAACTGGCGCATAGATTTGAATATCGCGCCAGGAGAATACCAACAGCGTCGGTTGGAATTCGTCAATACAGGCGTCGAGCGATCGCGAAAAATCCAGGGGAGGTACAGTGCCTAAGTCAAAGATGCGCTGTTCTACCTCTGGGAAAAGTTTGTGAACGTGATCGGCTAGATAGACAACACCAATCGGGAAAATCGGGTTGCAGGGGAGGCGCACATAAAGAATTTTTGGTGACATTATAAATTTTATCTGGGATAAATCGGCTTTTATGAACAGGGTTGGCTCGGTTGAACTGGGCAAATCTCCAACCCAACTTGGATGAAAACCCGGTGTACGCAGACGTTTAAGCCCTCACCGACCGGGAGATAATAACACAGCCCCAGCCCAGCTTTCTCAGATATTTGATTTCTTTTTCACATAACTTAACTTTACTTTAACAAGATTGGGTTCTGACCTCAAGCGTATGCTATTTTTTTTCGTGGGGTTCATCGTTGAGAGTCTGAGGGAGGTAATCTAAGCAATTTTACCTAAGGCGTTCAAATTGAGGGTCTTAACCCTAGGTAGAAGTTCTTATCCCCAGGGATGGGACAAATTAGCCATTTAGCGGTGATCGCTGGGACGAGATTGGCGAAAATATACCTAAATTGGTAGTCGGATTTACAACAGGGAAGGAATCACAAGTGCTAAGTTAGGTGAAGTAATAACAAACAGAATTCATTTAGTACCTCACTCAGCAGTTATGACTCAGATACTTGATCCCCTACCCTCTGATAATCAAACTCACATTGTCTGTTGCTATGTAAACGCCACGAGCCAGATTCAAATTGCTCGGATTACAAATATTCCCAATTGGTATTTTGAGCGTGTGGTTTTTCCAGGACAGCGCTTAGTCTTTGAAGCCCTACCTCAGGCGCTATTAGAGATTCACACCGGGATGATGGCAAGTGCGATTCTCTCGGATACCATCCCCTGTACTCGCTTGCTGATCGCTCAAGACGGTAATCCGACGTCGTCTTCTGACGCTAAAGCCGTTGTACCACCGACTGATGATAATAAGCCCAGTGAAAAAACAATTAGTCATAATAGCACCAGCCAAGCGCTTTTAGCTGTGGCAACAGCTCACTAGATAACAAAAGCCATTAAAAAACAAAGATTAAGAGAGGTTGTTCAGCCGAGCAACCTCTTACGTTACGATTGGGGCATTGACATCCTCACCACGCCATTTTAGGACGAGGCTTTAGACCCATCATTTCCGGTAAACAGGCTAAATTTGAGGCATTAAGTTGTGAATCTGCCCGACTTTATCTGGTTGTGGAAAATAGCCGCTTGGTCAATGGGTTTGTCCCTCGCGGCTTATAGTCTGTTGGCGGTGACGGGCAGTGTTATGTTCACGAAACGGCGCTCTCAACACCCCAAACCGAAATGGTTGCGACCTTTACACTACATCATCGGATGGGTAATGGTCAGTTTGGTTTTGCTGCTCCTGGGAATTGGTGTAGTGGGTACTATCGGTCATTATGGCAATCTCGGACATTCTGGACACTTGATTGCCGGATTAGCTGTCGTAGCGTTGGTTGCGGTGTCCGCCGCAAGTTCCACCCAGATTAGCCCCCAACACCCTTGGGCGCGGGCAGTTCATCTGGGAACCAATATTGCTTTATTTGTCGGATTTGCCTGGGTATCCTATTCCGGATGGCAGGTGGTGCAGAAATATTTGTAAGCAGAGGGAGCTGGGGGAGCAGAGGGAGCTGGGGGAGCTGGGGGAGCAGAGTGAGCGATATAATTGGGAAGGCGTTAGCTTATCAGGCAAGAAGCCCTACATTATGATGATCTTTGATTTCATGTAGGTCGCTCACTTCGCTAGAGATAATCTCCTGAGAAGGTTGCCACAGCAGACAAAGTTTAGCTGGAGAGGGTGTCAGTAGAGTAAAAAAACCAGTACAAAAACTATCTAATATGTAGGTGGGACATAAGTCCTGTAGAGTTTACAGGGAAACAAAAATGAATAAATTAATTGGATTAGTGATCATTGCTGCCGTTGTAGTCGGAGCAGCTTTAGGTTGGCAGGGTATATCCCTTCCATTTTTGGGAGGACTCTTTGGGGGTGAAAACCGCACAGCGAACCAAATCATTGAGTCAGTTCCAGACACGGCAACTGACCAAGGGGCAACACAACAACCTCAAGCAGCAACGGGAACTCAGCCAACGGCTCAGGCTCCAGCGACGATTAATCAAGCCCAAAATAATCAGGGTACAGCTCAAGCCCCTCAAACCACAGTGGGTCAAGCGGATACAGGCGCGGGTGAAGCGACAGAGGAGTCCGAACCGATTACGGCTCTCTGGTAACGTGATTGACTAAATCTGTACGGACTGGCTAGGGCGCGTCTAACGTTTTATCTAATGAACTTTTGCAGTGATATTTTAATTGTGGGCGGTGGCGTGATTGGTTTGGCACTCGCCCTAGAGTTGAAGTGGCGGGGGGCGACAGTCACGGTATTAACTCGCGACTTTAAACAAGCAGCGACTCTAGCTGCCGCTGGTATGTTAGCCCCTCATGCGGAAGCCATTCCCGACAGTCCGATGCGGGAATTATGTGGGCGATCGCGATCGCTCTATTCCCAATGGTGTACCAAACTGGAACAGCTTACGGGTGTGGCGACAGGATATTTGCCCTGTGGGATTCTCGCCCCCGTCTATGAAGATGCTGCCGCCTCTCAGTCTGACGTCGGGAATTGGTTAGATAAACAGGCGATTCATCTATATCAACCTGGTTTAGGGGCAGATGTGATTGGTGGTTGGTGGTATCCCGAAGATGGGCAAGTCGATAACCGCGCCTTGGCACAAGCCCTGCGATTAGCCGCTCAAGAATCAGGGATTGACCTGCGCGAAGGCGTAACCGTTGAGGCAATTGAGCAGCAAAATCGTCGCGTTTGTAGCGTCAGAACCTCGGTTGGTGAATTTCAGGCTGATCAGTATGTCTTAGCAACAGGGGCTTGGTCTAACCAACTGCTACCTGTACCCGTTTATCCGAAAAAGGGTCAGATGCTGTCGGTACAAATACCAGTCAATCCCCATCAGCCCTTACCCCTACAACGGGTGTTGTATGGACCCGATACCTACTTAGTTCCACGTCGAGATGGGCGGTTATTGATTGGTGCAACCAGTGAGGATGTGGGATGGCAATCGGATAATACGCCAGCAGGAATTCACACCTTACTATCACGAGCAATACGGTTATATCCATCCCTACAGGATTGGTCAATTCGGGAATGCTGGTGGGGATTTAGACCCGCCACCCCCGATGAATGTCCGATCCTGGGAGTCAGCCCTTGTGAAAATCTAACCCTAGCGACGGGACATTATCGTAACGGTATTCTCCTCGCCCCGGTGACAGCCCAGCTACTGGCAGACTGGATGGAAACGCAAACCCCTGATCCGCTATTAGACCATTTTCGATACGATCGCTTTTATCATCAATCCTCCTCAAATTTAATGATTAGCTCTCCACTTACGCCTGTATCTCCCCAAAACATCTCGGTTACAGAACCAGCGATATCTGACCCGTTAATCATTGCAGGTCGAACATTTCACTCCCGCCTGATGACCGGTACAGGGAAATATAGCACCATTGAACAAATGCAACAGGGGATTGCGGCGAGTGGGAGTCAGATTGTTACCGTAGCCGTGCGGCGGGTGCAAACCAAAGCCCCGGGTCATGAAGGATTAGCAGAGGCGCTGGATTGGACAAAAATCTGGATGTTACCCAATACCGCCGGCTGTAAAACCGCAGAAGAAGCGGTGCGGGTGGCGCGGTTAGGACGGGAAATGGCAAAGTTATTGGGGCAAGAGGATAATAATTTTGTCAAGTTAGAGGTGATTCCCGACCCGAAATATTTATTACCCGACCCAATTGGCACTTTGGAAGCCGCTGAGAAACTGGTGAAAGAAGGGTTTGCCGTACTGCCGTATATTAATGCTGACCCCATGTTAGCTAAACGATTGGAAGAGGTGGGCTGTGTCACAGTAATGCCATTGGGTTCTCCGATTGGTTCGGGACAGGGGATTAAAACGGCGGCAAATATCCAAATTATTATCGAAGAAGCGGGAATTCCTGTGGTCGTAGATGCGGGGATTGGATCGCCCAGTGAAGCCGCCCAAGCTATGGAGATGGGGGCAGATGCAATACTAGTGAATAGTGCGATCGCGCTAGCCAAAAATCCGGTGGCGATGGGGAAAGCGATGGGGATGGCGACTGAAGCGGGGCGTTTGGCATTTCTGGCGGGACGGATTCCAATTAAAAGTTATGCCAGTGCAAGTTCACCGTTGACGGGGACAATTAGTTAAGTTTTGTCATTTGTCATTTGTCCTTTGTCATTCGTCATTCGTCCTTGGGAAGTTTGAGGAGTATTTACATAACTGACTATTAACTAAATCCCTAAACTCTGGAAGCATACTGTGATGACCGTAACTACCGCCAAATGGACCCTAGATGACTATCACCGCATGATTGAAGTCGGTCTTTTAGCCAATCGTCACGTCGAACTGTTAAACGGAGAAATTATTGAAATGCCCCCAGAGAGTCCCGAACATGCTTACCTGGGAGATGAAAGTGGGACTTATCTTAGCCAACTTTTAGGCGATCGCGCTAAAGTCCGGGAAGGTCGTCCTATTACCCTACCGAATAACTCTGAACCTGAACCTGATTTGGCGATCGTCAGACCTCTGGGACGAATCTACCGCCATCGCCATCCCTACGCTGAAGATGTGTTTTTGCTGATTGAGTTTGCTAACACCAGCCTTGCCAAAGACTTGGAGATTAAGCGCAAGGCTTACGCCACTGCTGGAATTGAGGACTATTGGGTTGTCAACTTAAAAAACCGACACCTGAAAGTATTTCGTGAACCTGTCGATGGTGACTATACCCGCCAATTAACCCTGACGACGGGAGAAATTCACCCGTTGGCATTTCCTGATGTTCGGGTTTCGGTACAACGATTATTAGAGGGTTAGAACCGCTTTTTAGCGACTATAAAAATTTCTTATCCAAACAAGAGAGTTTTTATACTGAGAGTTTGTTACAATTCTATAAGTTGAGTAAAGAAGGTTATCATTCATGCCATATACCACAGAAGAAGGCGGACGTTTAAATAACTTTGCCCGTGAACCGAAAGTTTACCAAGCAGAACCACCAACCAAAACCGAGCAACGTACCTATGTATTTCTGGGAATTGCGGCTCTAGTTTTAGTTAGTGGATTAATGTACGTGGCTGTTTCTGTATCCAGCGTTAGCTAGGTTCTGCGAATCCCTACATCGGGAACACCCCTGTTAATCCAGCGATTTTGGACTAACAATGAAGTGAAATCTGATCAAGGATTACGCGAAACATTAGTTCGATTTAGCCTAAAAAGCCAAAATCAGTAGGGTCAGGGGTTTGCTTCCCCTTGCATCGCTTGTAACGCATTCACAACACTTTGATGACTGTCTAATCTGCCTTGTTCTTTGAAAAGTTCAGCCGCTTTCTGCAAATCAGCCGTCGCTGCTTCAATGTTCTCCAATTGGAATTGAGTCAGCCCCCGATTGTAATAGGCTTCAGCAAAGGTGGGTTGCAGTTCAATTGATTTAGTATAATCAGCGATCGCGTCTTCATATTGTTCCAAGCGATTGCGGGTTAGCCCCCGATTATAATAAAGGCGAGCATTTTCGGGGTTGATTTCCAGCGCTTTGGCGTAATCATTGAGAGCCTCTTCAGAATTTCCCAACTCATCATAGGCATTCCCGCGACTAATATATGCTGTGTCATTTTCCGGATCAATTTCGATTGCTTTAGTGAAATCCGCGATCGCTTTTTGATAATCCCGGCGCACAAAATAGGTATAGCCTCGGTTACTATAGGCTTGACTGAAATCGGGATTTAACTTAATCGCTTGGGTATAGTCATAAATCGCAGCATCGTAATTACCCAGACTATGATAAGCGTAGCCGCGATTATAGTAGGTATCCGCATCTTCGGGCTCCAGTTTTAATGCATCGCCGAAGTCAGAAATCGCACCAGCATAATCACCCTTTTCCAATTTATCGACGCCTTGGTTATACAGTTCCACGGCTGTTAACTCCTCGGACGGGGCTTCTTGCACAACCCTGATTGGCTGTTGGGCGTGAACCGCTTCGGAGAATCCCGTCAGGACAGTCATTAATCCCAAAATGGTCAGTATGCGATAGGTTGAGTTCATCGTTGTTTTGGTTTTCCGATTTAATCTTAAGAGAGTTAGCGTGAGAGTTTTACACTCTGCCGACGTAAACCTTCTCCAAGTGGTTCCTCGTTATAGTAATACGGCGATACATTAGGATATTCCCCTGTTGCCTGTTGCCTGTTGCCTGTTGCCTTTTCACCCAATTGTATTGTCCTAACCTCAATGCGTAGTGCTATAACCTTAACCCTGTCCAAGCCAACATGACCTATCTTGATCATTAGTGTACCCGGAAGATGAGACAATAAGAATGCACCAATTCAAAGGATAAAAAGATGCTCAAGACCATTGCCGCCATTTTGCTGCTAGTATTGAGCTTAAGTCTGCATGGCTGCACTGTCGGCGTTAGTGGACTGAAAAGCTATGTCGATACGGCTGACGGTTATGAGTTTCTCTATCCGAATGGTTGGGTGCCGATTAAAGTCACTGATGGACCCGATGTCGTATTTCGGGATTTGATCGAGCAAACCGAAAATGTCAGCGTGGTGATTAACCCCGTTCCAGAGAATACAACCCTCACCGATTTAGGAACACCGGGGGAAGTCGGTTACCAACTCCAACAAAATGTGCTTTCGGCTGCGAATTCCAATCGTCAAGTTGAATTAGTTGATGCCAAAGCTCGCGATACGGGAGACAAAACCTATTATCTTCTTGAATATAGTGTCAAACTTCCCAGTCAAAATCGGCATGACCTAGCCACAGCCGTGATCAGTCATGATAAGCTCTATACCTTGAATGCTTCAACCACTGAAGAACGTTGGGATAAAGTGCAAGACTTGTTTACCCAAGTCGTTAGTTCGTTTAATGTCTACTAGATTAGGGGTTATTTGTCAAGATAAATGTAACGAATGACAAAGGACAAATGACGAATGACAAAATTCGTTTTAGCCTCCGCTTCGCCAGCACGCCGCCGTTTATTGCACAATGTTGGCATTGAACCCATCGTTTGTCAGAGTGATTTTGATGAATCTCAGGTTAAGGTTACTGATCCGGTAGAGTTGGTCAAAACATTAGCATTACACAAAGCCCAAACCGTTGCGCCTAAATTTAACGATGCGCTAGTGTTAGGCTGTGATTCAGTGTTAAGCATTCAGGGTGAGATCCACGGGAAACCAGCCAATCCCCAAGAGGCGATCGCGCGTTGGCAGATGATGCGGGGTAGAGTGGGCGAACTCTATACGGGTCATGCCTTAATTGACTTATCCCAGGACAAAACAATTGTCCGTTGTGGGATAACACAAGTCTACTTTGCCAATGTTAGCGATCGCGCGATTCAAGCGTATGTGGCTACAGGCGAACCGCTTAAGTGTGCGGGCTGCTTTGCGCTGGAAGGGCGGGGCGGCTTATTTGTCGAAAAACTAGACGGTTGTCATAGTAATGTTATTGGTTTGAGTTTACCCCTGTTGTATCAGATGCTGAGTGAGCTAGGTTATGAGGTGACGGATTTTTGGTAGTCATTTGTCATTCGTTATAGCGCTACGCGCTAGGCAATGGGCAATAGGCAATGGGCAATAGTGAAGAAAAACACTGACTCATCATGTGAGAAAATTTGTTCAGGTGAGGCGGAAGTTTGTTATAGTCAAAGGACTTTGAGTATTACGCTAATATAGCTGGAGCGGATTTTATGACAACCAGCGAAGAATTCAAACAGAAACTAAAGGCGGGAAACATTGGCGATGCCTTTACCCTAGCCTTGTCGGAATCGGTGGAGTTGGAAATTACCACCTGGGTGGCTTCCGCCAATTCGCCCCAAACAGAGAAGCCTGCGGCTAATTCCTGTATGCGTACCCGGATTAATATTGTGGAAGGCTCTATCGATAATGAGGTAGGATCTCAATTTATCGGTAATGGTCCCTATACGGAACTACGCCAATTTCATACCCAGCAAGTTCAGGAAGGACGCCAGATTATCCAGAATAATCTGGAAAACTTGCAACAACTCTTTACCGTGTTGACTCGCGTGCAATATCAACCCCAACAGTCAACCCAGCAGCAACTTCGGGAGAGCAATCCAGCTCTGTCGCCTTCGAGTCAGGATAATTTACCCTAATCTTGAAGATAGAGGTTGACAAATCTGGCAGTTTCTGTATTGGTTATCGCCCAAATTCACGTGAGTGTATTATGGCGTCGAGTGAGGATTTTAGGCAACAACTTAAAGCAGGCAAGGTTCAAGAAGCGTTTGCTGGGGCTTTAGCGGAAGCGGTTCAGTTGAAGATTACAACGTGGGTGGCTGATGATGCTGAGGATGGCGCCCAAACAGCCGCCCAACCCGGTTATCGCCTGCGGACTCAAATTAATACGATTGAGGGAGCGATCGCGAATGAGATTGGGGATCAGTTTATTGGCAATGGTCCCTATCGAGATCTCCTCCCCTTTCATTTAGACCAGGTGGCACACGGCAATCAGCTTGTTGAGAATAATCTTAAAAGTTTGCAAAAGCTATTTGAGATTTTAATCGCGCTGCAATATCAAAAGACAGGGTTGAGTGAGATAGAATACCCGCCCTTATCCATTCCCCCGCAAGAGACAGCCACCCCACCGGATGCGGGAGTAGCCGCCGCCGAATTGACCGCCCAAACGCCAGATTTGACGACTCCGGATATTCAGGAACAGGTATCTCCTGAATCGACTCCCTCGCCAGAGATAACAACAGCTTGGGAGGAACAAGAGGAGGAAGATGAGGATGATGAGGATGACTCGGTGCTAGATTTGCTTGAGTCATTACCCCCTCCTCCACCCCCACCGCTAGAGGATGAAGAGTCCTCAATCCCTGAGGAGGATGCGAGAGATGAATTCATTGAAGCCGAACCAGAACCGCTATCGGATCGCCACGAAGCGGAGTTAGATGAGGAAGACTGGCAAGTTCTCAACGAAGATTGGGGGACATTAGAACTTGAGGAATTGAAGTCACCCCCTTCGGCTGAACCGGATATCCCACCCCAGACAGACATTGAACCCACACCGAGGGAACCGGAATCGGCTAAAAAAATGCCCAGTTTGGACTCCTTAGAAGAACTAAACCAGGATACTGACGACGATACCGACTGGGATGACTGGGTAGTAGATGAACCGGAATTAGGCGATCGCTCTTTTGCCCAGATGGATACGGATGAAGACTGGGGTGACTTAGTAGAAGACTTTGACCCCTTCGCCGCCCCTCCACCTGTTGAGGAGACTCCCTCAGCGTTAAATATTCAGGAAGACTGGGATGAATTTGCCGTTGAGGAACTTGAACCCTATTCTGATTTAACTGAGGTTGATAGTGAGATTGAATGGTCAGACTTGAGTGAAAGCCAAACCCCTGAGTCTACCAGCGATCCTCTAGAAGGGTTAGATGCTTTAGCTGAAGATTCTGAGGAAAAAGAACTGAATTCAGAATCATCAAGTGATCCCATGGATTTGTTGGGGGATCAAAACCAAGCCACCGAAAATGTGAATGAGCCGGATTATGAATTCGAGGAACTCTCCTTGGACGAATTTTCCCTGGATGATTTTGATCCCCTAAGCCATCCAGAGGAGGAGGATTGGGAGAAGAAACCCAAATCAACGCAGAAAGGAGAACCACCACCGCCTCCACCCCCTAGCCCCTTTCAGGATAAAAAACAGGAACCCTAGGGGGAGCCATGTAGAGACGTTGCATGCAACGTCTAGCAATGTAGAGACGTTGCATGCAACGTCTGGGAGCTGGAGTGGAGATGTCAAGTAGAGCGATACAATTGAATGTTGAGTCACGAAGGTTTCCATTTTGGGGAAATTTCGGTAGATGATTGGATGACTGAACAGGTGTTCTAAAAAGGTGTGGGTTGATGACCAATCGCAATCGACAAGAGCATTCAGATGTACCCGCCTCCAAAACCCGAGGCAATAATTCGGGTGTGGATCGAAACATCAATCATTTCTTGCAGTCGTTAGGTGACACACTGATCGACTTCACGGCGCTGGAAGTGAATACGATAGTGGTAGATCATATTAGTGGTCATAAGTTTATTGCCTGGGAAGCTTACCGGGATATTTATCCGATTTCGCCAGGGTATTTAGAACAACAAGGTATCCACGAGTCATTACGCGATCGCTACTTGGAGTTACGCACCAGCCTAGAACGAGAGTATCGGGGGCTGTTGAATGATCCAACCTCGGAACTTCATGATCCGACGGTGTATGAGCAGGATAACTCCAGTTTTACCCATGACTTTGAGCGTACTCCCACTCGTCTCCCCAATCCCCTGGATCTGAAAAGTCCAGAGACAATTGTTGCTATTCAACGACTGTTAGGAAACTGTCGTTTTTTACGGGGGTTGCGTAAACTGGCGGAACTCAAAGCCGCTTTGGATGATCGGAATCAGACGGTACTACGTTTAGTCTCTCAACAACCCGATCAAGTTGAGATGATTCAACGGATGATCGCCACGGATACGATTTGCGCTCAAACCGTGATTCAACTCGATGGCGATGTGATCAACCGCTATGATCAATCCCTGTTTCACCATCCCCAGAAAGAGGTTATTCTGCAAATTCACCGAGAGGGAGTCATCGCCAGTGAACGACAATGGCGGGGACTGTTGGAGTTTATTATTGGTCTAATCAAAGCTACACTACATAAGTCATAAGGTATAGCGCTGCACGCAGGGAAAAGGAAACAGGGTTTGACGTTTATGAATCAGCATCCTCGTTTAGCATCGCCGTCTCACCCGCTTTCTCCACGTCAGAATTTAGCGATCGCCTCTTGTATTCAAATTGAGGTAGAACGCATTTCTCGCTCTCAAGTTCTGTTTCACGGAGTTCGCTTCACCTTAGATAAAGAAATTTTACATCAGATTCAACAGGCTCAACAGATGGGGGATTCCTTGAAGCTTTCCCGCCAATTACTCACAGATTTACGATATTACGCTCTCATTGATGACGAAAACCGTTGGCAATCGGGACTCAGCTTTTGTACGTACTATCAGCGCGGAAACTCCCAAGAGGCGTTAATGCGAAGTGTGATTGGTATGGATGGTGATATTATGCATCAAATCCAGCGCAATTTTCTAGAACGTCCCAAGTTTTCCCATCAGATTTCAGCGGCGCATTATTGGTTAATTGAACAAATCATGGGTCAGTTGCGTTTGGGTACATTTTTGCCGTTAACTCGGTTAATCAATGGACTCGCTTTGGGATTGGCGTTGCTGATTGCTATGCTGCTAGTGATTCCCTTTATCCCAGTTTTCCTGAAAACCCCTTTCATGCTGATCGCTGCTTTGGTAATGATTGGATTATTTTTCTTTGGATTTCGACACTTACTTCATTTATTACGTCCAACAGCAAACCAATGGATTATCCGGCGAATTTTAGGCGGATTTCTATCTTCCAAACCAGACTCCAAGCGTTTCGCTAAGCGACTTTTAACCCGATTGTTTTCTTCTTGATGATCTTAGCGTTACCATTCTCCATTTCCCACGCCCTATCTTGTTGAAAGGATCGTGTTATTCTCTGTAAGCGTTGTGGATTTTGGGTTTCATGCTTCAACCCAACCTACAGTATCCCTAGAGGCTGTTGTTTTTTATAGGCAATTCCACGGGTGAGATTGGAGGAGCAAGGATACATTTTTCCTGAGCAAGGTGATGCCATACTTATGAAGAATACTACTCGATTTCCTTGAATAAAACCCTCTGTCAATAAATCTCAAAGTATTGATGGGCTTTGCGGTTTTGGCTTTGTGCAGCAAGCCCTAATTATCAACAGTTGTGTACGCAAAATCCGTGAAACTCAACGTACTGACTCGATTCCATTCAAAAAGCTGCTCCCTAAAAGCTTGCCATTGACTGTAAACGTCTCGGAATGTAGCATCCCGACTCGCGATTTCCTCATAGAGTTCAAATGCTGTTTTCCGAGCGGTGTCTAAAATCTCTGGGCTAAAGGGCATTAACTTTGTTCCTCCTAAAATAAATCGCTCCAAGATTTCACCATTAACGGCATTATATCGAGCTAACGTTTTTAAATTGGCTTCAGCCGCCGCTGTTTGGAAAATGGCTTGATAATCGGAGGGAAGTTTGTTCCACTCCGCCTGATTTACTAGCACCATGTACGTTGTTCCGGGTTCCCACCATCCTGGATAATAGTAGTAAGGGGCGGCTCTCTGTAGTCCTAGGGTATCATCGTCATAAGGACCAATCCATTCCACCGCATCGATGCTTCCTTCTAACAAAGCAGGTACGATATCTTGACCTGCGATCGTTACAACATTGACACCCAAACGGCTCATAATTTGCCCGCCCAACCCAGGAAGCCGCATTCTCAGGTTCTTTAAATCCGCAACTGTATTAATTTCTCGCCGAAACCATCCCCCCATTTGCGTCCCTGAATTGCCAGCAGGAAATCCGATAAGATTAAACTCAGAAAATATATTTTGTAACGTGTCTAATCCTTTCCCTTTGTAGAGCCAAGCATTTTGCTGTTGAGCATTTAAACCAAAAGGAAGGGTAGTGCCAAAGGCGAGGGCAGGACTTTTCTGGAAGGAGTAGAACGTATTCGTGTGACAGCATTCAACAGTTCCGGTGGACACCGCATCAAACACTTCCAGAGGTGGGGCTAAATCACCACCCGGATAGGGGGTAATCGTAAAGCGCCCCTCCGTCATCGTGCTAACGGAGCGACATAATGTTTCAACGCCCTCAAACAAGATTTCAAAATAGCGATCCCAGCTTGTTGCCATGCGCCAATTAATGATCGGTTGAGCAGGTTTTGATGGGGGTTGAGGTATTTTTTTACGGCAGGCGTTGAGACTAGCCCCAGCCGCACCGATTGTTGTATACTTTAAAATATTTCGACGTTTCATAATCTAGCTATATCTTTTAAATTATTAATCTTAATCATAAATCATGAAAAAACAATCGACGAATGACAAATGACGAATGACAAAAAACACTTTCATTCCCCATGGTGGTTAAATAATGGTCTGGCGATGACCCTGCACCTGGCGTTTAGAGCCTCCCGTGATTGGGAAGCGATGGTTCCTTTCCCAGAACCCTCCTATCAGGAGAAAATTTTTCGCGGCGCTCAAAATGTACCGATTTTTGGGATTGTCGCCATTCCCGAACGTGCTAAGGGGACAATTGTGGGAACTTATGGCATTACTGGGGATTTGGATAACCAATGGTATCTGAGACTGCTGGGGCGTAAAGCCTTTGCTCAAGGGTATGCGGTGGTGCTATTCGACTGGCGAGCCCATGGAAAAACAGCGTTGTTGTCACCAACCTTAACCTCCGATGGTTTGTACGAGGGTGATGATTTTGTCCTGATTGCAGCGCAAGCAAAAGCCATGGGATGTCCCGCCCCGTTTTGGTTTACAGGCTATTCACTCGGCGGACAATTAGCGCTTTGGGGGATTAAATCAGCTCAAGCGATCGCTCATTCCGAGGCGGTAGGATTAAATGAGTCAGAGATTGGCGGTGGTGCGGTTATTTGTCCCAGTCTGGATTCTCACCGTTCTCTGACGTATCTGTTAAACCATCCATTGGGGCGGTATTTAGAACAATCTGTCGCCCGAACTTTGAAAAAACTTGCATGGCGTCTCTATCAGGCTCATCCCCAAGACATTGATCCAGAAGCGGTTGAACGGGCAAACAGTATTTGGGGATTTGATCATGAGCTAGTGATTAAGCGATTAGGGTTTTCCTCGGTGGACGAGTATTATGATGCTACGAGTGCGCTGTATATTTTACCTAATTTAAACAAACCGACGCTGATTCTTTATGCCGCCGATGATCCGATGTTTGACCCGACAATTATTCCTGACTTACAAGGGATTTGTGCGGATAATCCAGCGATTGATTTAAGAGTGACAAAACAGGGAGGTCATGTCGGTTATATTAGTTCTCGTGCTTGTCAGCGTAACTATCATGATCCGGACTGCTGGTGGGCGTGGAATCGAGTTCTGGAATGGTGCGATTCATCTAGATAGCAGTAGACACATCGATTAGGACTTTCGGCACCATTGTAGAGACGCGCCATGGCGCGTCTCTACATAAATGATATGTCCTAACCGTTATGGCGGTTGCTATAAATAAATTTACTCGTAGGTTGGGTAGAGCGTCAGCGAAACCCAACAGGCTAACTAGGGGCTGCTGAATACAGCAGTTTGCTCGGCTATGCGGTACATTGTCGATCCCCTTGAGTCAAAAAATAGTTTGAAACCCTTGTTTAGTATTGCACACTCATGCAGCAAGCCCTAACTATGTTGTTGGGTTTCGTTCCTAAACCCAACCTACTTGCTTCAGCTTAGAGACTGTACCTGATCAAGGATTTCTCTTCAAGCCATAGCATACAGGATTTTTGAGAAATCACATCTGGCTAAAGCTGAACTTTGAATATAGAAAAAAAGCGAGCCATCTTCTACAAGCCGAATCTTCAATAGCAGTGTGTCAAAAGGGTCTTCGTTTGAATCCAGGTAATCACGGGGATCGTCACTAAAAAAGCAGGTGTGTCCGCCCATCTGAATATCACAGTTTGCTCCCTGAAATCTCCACCCACAAGCTTCATCGAATTCCTCGCGTAAATCATCTACATGTATTTCATCCTCAATCCATTCATCATCATTACATACTTCAGGCAGAAGACGGGGGTAAGAATCATAATTGTCTAGGGAAATAGGTTCATATCCTTTAGCCCATTGAATCGCTGAACATTCACTCGGATAGATTTCTCTCAGATGAGAATGATCATCCTTTTCGGGCAGAAAACTAAAATCGGTTGTTAGGTGGTTTTCGTTCAAGTTAAGTTTCCTATGGTACAGAAGACGAAAACGATTTTGCTCAAAGGCAGCTTCTGAATAGGGAATACCAAAATTCTTATTAAGACCACAAGACTCGTCATCAGCAATGTAGAATTGCAAAATACCTTGTTTGGGAAAGCCTTCCAGATGGGGGACTTCAGCAAAATTAATTTGTGCTAATAGATGCAGATAGTTTCCATCTGGAGTTTTGGGATAGTCAACTCCTTTGGGCAAATAGGGGAACCCGCCTTTCCTGTTTTGCCAACCTGCAAATTTACTTTGCCACCAGGTTAGGTTTTGATTAGGGATTAACTTCAGTGCCAAATATGGCTTAATTGTGGCTTCAATGCGATCGCGATAACGTTCTAGAATGGCTGGCATTACTTCCCTGATCAGATAATTTGAGGATTCTGCGTCTAGAGGAGAATTAACAGCAGCCCAAGCCCTGCGCCACATTGGGTCAAGATTCGTTGTTTCATCAATCTGAGTTCCAAGAAGGTTTGCCTTACTCAAATCGACTCCCGTTAAATTAGCACCTTTGAGGTTGGCATTTTCCAAATTTACCGATGTCAAGTCAGCATGACTCAAGTTAGCCCCCGCTAGGTTAAATTCTGACAAATCCTGGCGACTGAGGTCAAGATTTTGTAACTCTAAATCCTCATGGGTTTGATTGAGAACAGCTATAACCTTGCGCCAACTGGCAGCCATTTGGGTTTGTTCATCAATGATTGCTCCTTTTAGAGTGACTTGATTGAGGGTTACTCCCTGGAAATTGGTTCCTTTTAAGTTTGCATAATTCAGATCGATCTGAGTTAATTGTGCTTGCTGAAAATTGGCATGACTGAGATCGGAATGGCTAAAGTTTAGTTTAGATAAAGAAGTGTTCGCAAAATTCGCCCCCTTGAAACTAATCTGGCTTAAATCCCAAGCTTTGTATTGATGTTCGTAATAGAAGCGAACCCCTTGAAAATTGGCGCGATCGCACTTAGCTCCTTGCAGTTTAATTTTAGCTAGATTAGCATTTTCTAAATTTGCCCCTTCTAAATTAGCATTAGTCAGATTAGCCCCACTGAGATTAGCCTGATTCAGATTGGCATGACTGAGGTCAGAGTTGCTCAAATTTATTCCAGTTAGTCCAGCCAAAGACGTATTCGCAAAATTCGCCCCCTTGAAACTAATCTGGCTCAGATTGTAAGTCTGATGATGTGGATATTTGGATTGATCATAAAATCGAACCCCTTGAAAATTAGCGCGATCGCACTTAGCTCCTTGCAGTTTAATGGCGGCTAAATTGGCATTTTCTAAATTCGCTTCTTCTAAGTTGGCATGATTTAAATTAGCATCGTTGAGATTAGCGTTGCTTAAATCAGCCTGTTGTAGATTTGTCTGACTTAAATTAGCATGACTGAGGTTAGCATTACTCAGGTTTGCCTCTTTCAAATTAGCACCGCTTAGATCGACGGAAGACATACCGCTTCGTTGTAGATTCGCCTGTTGTAAATTGGCGTTAGTTAATTTAGCGTGATTCAGGTGAGCATTACTCAAGTTAGCTTGAGATAAATTGACCCCAGTTAAATCAGCACCTTGCAGACTAGCAGAACTTAGATTGACTCCCGATAAATTAAGTTCAGCAAAGTCAGTTTTAGGGTTTAGTCCAATTTCTCTGGCTCGTTTCAGGAAATTATCAGCACTTTCTTGACGCAGAAGATCAACAATTTCTTGGCGTTCGGTTCGGGTTAATTGACCTTGGTGTTGCGGCTGTGTCGATTGATCGGGATGATTCGATTCGTCGTCAAATGCACTATTTCGCCGTCTGCGACGACGTGGAGGTTGTCCGGAATCACTCATGGTGGTCTCGTTGATAATACTTTTGTACTATTTAGGATAACGACGTGGAAATTGAACGTCAAGTCGAAGGGTCAATCCCTTGATCACGTAGAGACGTAGTATGTTAAGTCTCTACATTTTCCCATTCCCTATTCCCCATTCCCTATTTCCGCTTCGCGTAGCGCTATAATTTCGCGATCGAGGTGTGGTTTAATGACTTTTTTAACGGTTTCAGACATACTATAATTCGTGCGAACAATTTGAGGACAACGCAGACAGGCAGCTTTTCCTTCCTGTTGCCACCATCGGCAATCTTGACGGATGCGACAGGGTGGTAAGTCTTTCACCACTGTCGGTAATCCTTCGACAATTTGTTGAATAAGATGGCATTGATGTCCATCAAAATGTTGACACCCGCGTTCCCAGCAAGAAGCAGCGATTCGATAGACTTCGGTTGGATCAACGGGTTCAGATAATGCTAGTAATTCATCCGTTATTGGCTGAGGTTCCCGCAAATATGCTACTTGTGGACTGTCAACAGTGCCACCTACTATACCGAAGACAACGCTATCCTGAGTATCAGGGGGAGAGCTAGGACAGAGTGAAGATTTACTGTCTTTGGGATGTGCCATTTCTGACGGCATTGGTGTTGCCTGACTCGGCTGTGTTCTATCTTTTCTTGAATTAGCCATTTCCCTTAAAGAATGAGAATTTATTTGGAATTTAACGATGAGACAACGGGGTTTAATTTTGGGAAGCAAATATTTGATTGAATTAACGCTGTCGATTCATTTTATTTTTCAACCATTGTCTCAGTAAACCTAACGTTTTAGTCGGTGGATCGTTAGCTATCTCAGCTTTAGAGTTATTCCCCGCCTGATCATTAACTTGGTCTACAGATATTACACCCGCTGTTTCCGGAGGAGCCAATGCTGTGCCTGCTAGAGGAGGCATTGGTGCTGTGCCTGCTAAAAGAATACCGTGACTATCGGCACTGGCTATTTCTCGACGCCCTAACGCTCGATTGACGGCTCGCTCAATCGCTTCCCCTAATTCTTTCGTGTCAATTTCAAGGTCAAACTTGAGATCAATTTGTAATTCTGGAGACAAATAATTTTGTAATTCTTGTTTCTCTTTCTCATTAACCTGTTGAGAGAGTAAATTATAGGCTATTAACTGTAAATCACCTGTCTCAGTTTTTACCACTTGGCGTAGCACGTCTTTCCCAGGCTGACCATAGTTGAGCGCCTCGTCTAAAGCCGCCATTCTGATTTCTTCAGACTCACTCGTCAAACGTTGTTTAACTCCCTCTAAGCCACCCAGCACACCAGAATTTAATGGGAAACCTTGTCCGCCTAAAACGGCGTCATTGGGATTGGGTTGATTGGAATTGGCTGTCATCGGTTACAATTGTTGTCGGTGTAGTTAGGAAAAGGTGTACAGAACTGGTACTCTCACGATAATACTTTTGTACTATTTAGGATAACGACACGGAAATTGAACGTCAAGGCAATTACATAATTTCGCGATCGCATCAGCTCATCACTCTGAACGGCTGAGGGTAAACTGTCCTACATTCCTCGCCGTATCGTACCAATGTCCATCAAAGCGATCGGGTTGAGTTAATCTTCCCGCATGAACTGCATAGTAGCCGTTTCCTGGGGTTTCTTGGATGAAATAAATTAGGGTAATTCCTCGCCCTGTTACTACTTCTCCGTTAAACGTACTGGGATTATCGATATCTACATAATGTCCGGTAAAGTTTGTCCCCTCTTGAGTTAAACAGACGGAATAGGTGCGTCCTAACCGCTGAATTTTCCATACTGTTTCAGCTTGAAAACTAGGAAACATTGACTGTTGTTTTAAAGGTTAATAGGTTATATTATGTTCGGTAGCATCAGTTGTGGATAGTGGTAAAAGCATAGAAGGGTAAAATGGTAAGGTTTTTGTCCCAATACCTACAGGTAGGATAGACGAACGACACAACCGGACATAATATTATTTAATTTTTTGTTCAAAACGTATCCGTAAGTAAAGGGCGACCCAATCAAATTGAGTGGACTTGGATAGTTCATTGATGCAAGCGGGTCGCCCCTACGCAGATTTTCTTCTGTTCCATTATGGAGTTAGGCAGACTTATTGTAAAAAATTAGCTCTGCTAAGTTCCAGAATGTTCACCCCTAACCTTCCCTCGAAACACGATGTATTGATAGATGTTGTATGCCAACATAATCGGAATCAGAACACCGATAAAGATGATCATGAACACCAGCGCACTGGGGTCAGCCGCCGCCTCATAAATGGTGATCTGAGTGGGGATAATGTAGGGAAACACAACCAAGGCTAACCCAATAAATGTCAGTAAAAACAGGAGAATCGTCCAAATTAATGGCGTTCTCTCTTCCTGTCGATTCAGACTTCTCCAGAGTAGCCAAATCAGCGTAATTCCCAGGAGCGGGATAGCCGCGAAGATATAAACTTGGGGTTGAGAAAAAAGACGCGATCGCGCATATTCATAAAATATGGGTGTGGCAATCGTAATTACAATCGCACCAATTAGCGTGGTGATTGCGGCAATTTTAGCCGTTTTGTAATGGGTGGTTTGTAATTCTCCCTCTGTTTTCAAAACCAAATAGGTTGAGCCAATCAACACATACCCTTGAATTAACGTTAACGCCACAACAACAGATTGCCAGGTGAGCCAATCCCAAGTGTCGCCAATAAAATGACCCGCTTGATCAACCGTAATCCCCGATAGTACAGCACCCAACGCAAATCCTTGACCCAGTGCAGCGCTAAAACTGCCGACACCAAAGGCTAAATTCCAGAAGAACTTACGATCCGCTTGTTCACGAAACTCAAACGCCACCGCCCGAAAGATAAACCCAAAGATCATCAAGAAAATGGGGATGTACAAGGCAGTTAAAATTGTGCTGTAGGCTAAAGGAAATGCCCCAAACAAACCCCCTCCCATAATCACCAGCCAGGTTTCGTTGGCATCCCAAACATTACCCAAACTGGTCATTAAAATACCCCGACGTTCCTCAGTTGAAGAAGTCAGGGATAAAATACCCACCCCTAAATCAAATCCATCTAGCATCACGTAGAGGAAGAGAAACAAGGCTAAAATGGCAAACCAAACTTGGGGAAGAAAATAGGATAATGTTTCCATACAACCTCCTACTGTTGCGTTTCTAGGGGACGTTCATCGGGAATAAATTGTCCCGGATCAGTGTTGACTCCTGCTTGAGTTTCAGAACTCGGTAAAGGGAGGTTGAAATTAGGACCTCGGCGGATAATTCGGCTCCCGAAAAATAAAGCGGCACAAAATAATAGGGTATAAACCCCACTGAAACTGAGTAACGAGGTTAACACATTACTGGCTGGAATATTAGACACAGCGTCTACAGTGCGGATCTGCCCATACACTGTCCAGGGTTGTCGTCCCACACAGCGGACAATCCAGCCGGATTCAACCGCAATATAACCGAGGGGTGCGGCAAAAATCCAAGCAACCAAAAGCCAACGCTGCTGGGTAATGTTTTCCGGCGACAGCTTACCCCGTAGCCATTGCAGTACACTCACCAGCATTAATCCGGCGAAGAAGAAACCAATGGCAATCATAATCCGGAAAGAATAGTAGATTAACCCTAACAGATGGGGTCGATCTTCGGGTTTCCACTCCTTCAATCCCAATACGGGTTCTGGTAATTCTTTTTTGAATTCCAGGATATATCCCAAAGCATTGGGAACTTTAATTTCCCAATCATTTTGTTCGGCGGTTTCATTGGGAAATGCCAGAAGACTCCAATCTGCGGCAACTCCGGCGGGTATGGTTTCCCACTGCGCCTCCATCGCCGCTAATTTAGACGGCTGATGATGATACACTTGTTCGCCACTTAAATGTCCAATATAGATCTGTAAGGGGGCGACTGCGATCGCAACCGCTAAAACAATTTTCAACGCCTTAGAAAAGAAGGCAGAATGGCGTTTGTTGAGAATGTACCAAGCGCTAATTCCACCAATCACAAACAGCGATGTCTCCAGAGTGCCAAAGAACATGTGCAGAACGCTGTTCATCATGAAGGGATTAAAAATTGCCTGAAAATAATCACTGACGATAAACTTGCCATCGACAAATTCTCCCCCGGCTGGGGTTTGCATCCAGGAATTAGCCGCTAATATCCAGAACGTGGATAAATTCGCCCCGAATGCCACCAGGATAGTGGCAACATAGTGCATGATTGGATTAACACGCTGCCAACCAAACACCATAATCCCCAAAAACGCCGCTTCTAGCATGAACGCCATCGACGCTTCAAAGCCGAGAATGCTGCCAAAAAAATTACCAACCGCCTCGGAAAAGGATGCCCAGTTGGTACCAAACTGAAATTCCATTGGCACACCTGTGGCGACACCAATGCCAAAGTTAAGGACATACAGCTTCGACCAGAAGCGAGCATGGTAATAATAATCAGGATTGTGCGTCTTTAGCCATAGTCCTTCAACGATAACCAGGTAAATACCCATCCCTGTGGTGAGAACGGGCCACAGCATGTGAAAAATAGCCGTCACCGCAAATTGCAGACGTGACAGCACGACGGTATCAGACAAAAATTCCATAACCTTCCGTTACATAAGACCTGAACATGGACTAGAAAACCTGCGATCAGGCTCATGACCCGATTAGTTATCATGCTAACGCGCTGAAACCTTTACCACGAGTGGCATATCCTCCCCAAGGGCATTCTTTTTTTAGACGGGGAACGAGACTTAAGGGCGACCCAAGCCAATTAAGTCGAGGGCGACCCAAGCCAATTAAGTGGACTGGAGTTGTTAATTAGGCTAAGCGGGTCGCCCCTACAGGTTGTTAATTAGGCTAAGCGGGTCGCCCCTACAGGATAACCACAGGGTTTCGTTTCATCACCGCGATAGCGTCGGTTCCTGTGCCACATCCCCTAAGTTAAATAGGAATGGCACACTACTATTGGAATCACCACTCATGACCAAAACTTTCGGCATTTGCGCCCCACCTTGTTTCCAGGCTTCAATCGCTTCTTTTTGCAGAACCAGTGGTCCGCCTTGCTCTCTCACGGTTTCCGCCAGCAGTCGTTGGGCTTCGGCTCTACCCTTAGCGCGATTAATGTCCGCTTGGGCTTGTTGTTCGGCTTCCCGGGCAACGTAAACAGCACGTTGCGCCCGTTGTTCAGCGATTTGTTTTTCCTCAACCGCCCTGGAGAACTCTGGCGAGAAGTTTAGGTCAACCACACTGGTATCCAGGACGATGATGCCATACTTTTCCAACCGTTCATTCAAAGCATTATCAAAGTCCTGCTTTAGTTCAGTCCGTTTGGTGATGGCTTCTTCTACCGTTCGCCGAGCCGCTGCAACTTTGAACGATTCCTGAGTTTGAGGGGCGATAATTTTCGAGACGATATTCTGTAATGTGCCTTGTGTCCGTCGGATCGTAACCACCTGTGTGGGATCAAGGCGGAAGTTGATCGCGAAGCTAGCCGAGAGATCCTGAAGATCCTTAGTGGAACTCTGGGCGGGAACTTCAAATTTTTGCACAGTCACATCATATACATCCACCACTGAAATTAAGGGGGGCTTGATGTGGATTCCCTCTAGTAAGGCTCCATCTCTGGCTTTACCCAAGATGCTGATGACTCCGGCTTGACCTGGGTTGATGATCACAAAGGAGCTAAAGCTAAGGAGAATCAAGGCTGCTGCGATAATCCCTCCCACTAAAGCTTGCCAATTCTGTGAATTCTGATACTTCAACGTTTACTCTCCTTACTTAAACGCCATTGGCGACTCTTTACAGCCTACCAATGTTCAGACTCAATTGCGGCGATAACGGGAAGATAGGGAAGCTGGGGGAGTTTGTTCCAGACGTAGCAGGCTACGTCTGGGAGGTGGGGGTGATGGGGTGATGGGGTGATGGGGTGAGCTTACTTTTCACGGGATCTGGAAAACCTCTCTCCAAACCTCTCTCCTACAAGGAGAGAGGCTTTGAATTCTCCCCCTTCCGTGCAACAAGAACTCTCGCATCCTCTATCCTCCCCCCCTGACAGGTGTAGGTTTTTTATTTTATGGTTGGGACAAGACAAGGAGGACAAGGAAGGAAAGAAGACAAGGGGGAAAAACCGTACAGAATTCGGTTCGGTCAAACTAACTTCTAAAAGCCGAAACGCCCTATTTTTCGTTCTCACTCTTCCTTGTCTACGGTCGCTGAGCGAAGTCGAAGTGATGGTCTACCTGTCTTCCAAGTCTAGCCTAAACCCCCATCTTAAAAAACCTACCCTTGTGAGATCCTCCCCCCTGCCACAAAAGCGAAGCATCCTTTCTCTTCCCCCCTCGTAGGGGGATAGCGGGAAATACAAATTTTTGCAGAAATATATCTCAATCTATCTCAACAAACCATAAAATGATTTATAACATTTATGAATTGTCTGGTTCAACTAATTCTGATTAATGCTATTAAAATAGATAGAGATATGTATATTGGCTGTAAAAGTGAAAAAGTGCCATGAAAAACAGTACCTTTACATTTATTGTCTTTGTTCTTTTGGCGTCTTGTTTAATCATCGCGCCGAACGTTAAATCAAGTAATACCCATTCGGTTGACTGGGGGTATAGTGGCGATGAATCACCGGAAAAGTGGGGAGATTTAAGTCCGGAATTTGAAACGTGTAAACTCGGCAAAACTCAGTCTCCTATTGACCTGAACGATATGTCAGCCTCTAGCGCTGACTCTCTGGAATTTACCTATAAATATACACCCTATAAAGTCATTAATAATGGTCATGCCATTGAAGTTGCCTACAAAGCTGGGAGTTCTATCAAAATTGAGGGTAAGCGGTATGAACTTCTCCAGTTTCATTTCCATGCTCCCAGCGAACACACGATTAAGGGCGGAGACTATCCCATGGAAGCCCATCTGGTTCACAAAAGTCAGGATGGACAATTGGCGGTCATTGGGGTTTTCCTGAAAGAAGGTCAATATAATCCATTTATTGAAACATTATGGGCGAATATACCAACCCAGAAAGGAGAGCGAATCGTTCGAGGTGTGACGGTTAATGCCAGTGCTTTACCGCCAAAAGATAAGTCTTTTTATCATTACACAGGCTCATTAACTACCCCACCTTGTACCGAAGGGGTGAATTGGTATGTTTTGAAACAGCCCATTGAGATATCATCCCAGCAGCTAGCTAAGTTTCAGTCGGTTTATAGCGGTAATGCTCGACCTGTCCAACCTCTGAATAAACGAGTTATAAAAACCAAAGAGATGTAGAGACGTTGCATGCAACGTCTCTACATCCCCATATTCCTCATTTCCATCTGTTACCTGTTCCCCAATCTTAGACGGATACAGGAGTTTTCAGGAGAGTAACAAAGTTCGATAGAATTTGTAAGCCTGCGGTGGATGATTTTTCGGGATGGAACTGAACTGCCATCATATTACCCCGCGCGATCGCAGCCGTGATCTGTTGTGATCCATGGGTTACTGTAGCGGCGCGAATCGCCGGATCAACGGGTTCAACGTAGTAGGAATGGACAAAATAAACTTGCGGGTTCTCCGATAACTGCATCCACAAGGGACAATCGGGTTGAGTGAACTCCAAGTGGTTCCACCCCATGTGCGGAATACGGATATCCGGTTCTGGCTGAAATCGCCGCACTTTTCCAGGGATAATCCCTAATCCGGGTTCTTTTCCTTCTTCTGAACCCTCAAACAGAATTTGTAACCCCAAACAGATACCCAGGAACGGTTTACCACTGGCAATTACCCGTTTAATTGGTTCCTCAAGTCCGCGCGATCGCAAATGCTGTACAGCCGGATCAAAGGAACCCACTCCCGGTAGTACCACCGCATCCGCCTGTTCAATCTCAGCCGCGACATCCGTTATCTTGGTTGTTGCACCTGCATTCTCTAACCCTTTACAAGCCGAGTGCAAGTTACCCATATCGTAATCAACCACCGCAATGATTGGCATGAACCGATTCCTCGTTATTTTTGTGGTTAAATCTTTATTTTAATGAGTTCGGTGCTAATCGATAATGTCAACAACTATCCTTTTGACATCCTTTCAAACCTGGTTACCTCATCAGAAATCCAATGCGTCCGATGATTTACTCCTCAAACTCCAAGCTGAGAATGACTCCTTCCCGGATCAAACCATATCGTTAACCTTCCTGAGACAGCTACCCGTGGACGTATTTCCCGCCAGCGATTTAGCGATCGCGAAAATTGAACACCTGCAACCGGATGTGGTGATCTGTTGCGGTATGGCGGAATCCCGTTCCCGATTAACTGTAGAAGCTGGAGCAACGCCTCGATACCTTGTTGCTCAAGTGTATTGGTTCATTTATTATCTACTTCTTCAACCAATTTTAAGCCTGAAAGGGTTGTCCTATTGTCTTCCCGCTTTCTTTGGCAATGAGACATCTTTCGAGACTCAATTGCTCAAAACTGCTGTAGACTTAGAGAAATTAGTCGAGGGATTAACTGAAACTGAGATTAGTCATGACGCGGGGAAATTTGTCTGTGAAGGACTCTATTATCAGCTATTACGCTATTTTCAGGATTATTCCCCAACAACGGGCTGCATCTTTGTCCACGTTCCCGTACTAACCCCCGAAAATCTAGCCACAATTTTGACTGACTTTCGCCTAATTATTTCCCGAATCGCCCTTTGGTCAAACCTTCAGCACCAAAGCCGAAGACGAGACGCAACGACTGCGGCTTAGAGACAAAGGCAATATTGATTCCTTCTGCTTTAATGGAGTTTTTTTAGGTTGGGTTTCGACTTCGCTCAACCCAACCGACTAACCCCTGCACAGCGCAGCGGAAATACTTGAACAGCTTTGTAGATAGGACGCAATGTAGAGACGCGCCATGGCGTGTCTGGGAAGCTGGGGAAGATGTTAGCTGTTCAGTCATTTCTATTTGCACTAGACGAAAAAGCAAATACCCTAACAGGAATGTCGCTCCAACGTATTCTTTCCTAAAATGGTAAAAATGAGTTTACTGTAGGAATTGCGCCATGGTGGAACCGGGGACAGCGTTGAGTAGTGTCGGTACTTTAATCGTTAAAAACTTAGAACTCAAGCAGATTTGGTTGAAACTACAGCAGGAAAAGCTGGAAGAGTACGTTAGTGATTTTTTCAAAGACTGCATCCCAGAGGGGGTAGTGTTAGCCTCACCGAATGTCCTCAAAAACGCCTTACTTGAAGTCTTAGCTAAATTCTTGACAATAATCGAAGATGAACTATTTGAATGTGACTTAAGCGGCGCAGAAATCCGCGACACCTATCAAGTCGCAATTGAGCAGTTTATCCGAGATGACGACGTGAAACCCCTATTGGGAAAAGCCTTTGAGAAAAATTGTCGCGTCATCGACGCCAATCAATTAAGAAGCATTTGGGTACAGCGCTATTCGCCCGATATGCCAACTGGGTTTAACTGGGATGGGATTGCCAAGCAATATGTTAAAGATGTGAGACGCATTGTTAGGAATTCGCCAGAGTTAGAGGAACTGTTAGAATTAGAGATTCAGGAATCCATAGAAGAAAAGGTTCGAGAAATTGCCGGAGTTTCTCCCGATTTTAATTTAACCAAATATCAAGAAGGCTTACGGGAACGCTACAGCAACTTAAACCTATCCAGTTTAGACACAACAGGCTGCGCCTATAATGAACTGAAACTCTGGCAAGTCTTCATTCCGCAAAATGTGCGACAAGTTCATCAGATAGTCCCCCAAGTCTATGAACTCCCCAAGGAACATCAACGGCGACTGCGAGAGAGTAATCAACTTGATACAGAGATATCCATCGAAGAGTTAACCGACTATAAACAGGTTTATTCTCAACAGCCGATTTGTTCTATCAGAGAAATTATTCAAGATAACGATAACTATCCCTATCTGGTGATTCTCGGTGATCCGGGTTCAGGTAAGTCTACCTTATTGCAATATTTGGCATTAGATTGGGCAAATTCTGCACCCAACGACGCTAATTTACAGCCGATTCCGCTGCTGATTGAATTACGCACCTACATGCGAAATCGCGATGTGGGACAATGTAAGAATTTCCTGGAATTCTTCCATGATAGTAGTGGGATTGTCTGTCATCTGAAT
The DNA here is from genome assembly GCF_000155555.1 of Coleofasciculus chthonoplastes PCC 7420. Taxonomy (GTDB): domain Bacteria; phylum Cyanobacteriota; class Cyanobacteriia; order Cyanobacteriales; family Coleofasciculaceae; genus Coleofasciculus; species Coleofasciculus chthonoplastes_A. Next base: position 46,381 of record NZ_DS989865.1, on the reverse strand, counting down.
CAGTATCAACTGGTGGAACAGTTAAAAGCCGGAAATGCTTTGGTCATGTTTGATGGCTTGGATGAGGTATTTGATCCAGGAAAACGGGAGGATGTAATTACTGATATTCATCGCTTCACCAATAACTATCCTGATGTGCGGGTAATTGTTACGTCTCGCGTGATTGGTTATAAACCACAACGGTTACGAGATGCCCAGTTTTATCACTTCATGTTGCAAGATTTAGAGGCGGATCAGATTCAGGACTTTATTACCCGTTGGCATGATTTAACCTTTACCGATAAAGCCGATAAACAGAGGAAGCGAGAACGACTGCAACGGGCAATTAACACCTCAAAAGCGATTCGTGAACTGGCTGGGAATCCTTTGTTGCTAACTATGATGGCAATATTAAATCGCAATCAGGAATTACCCAGAGATAGACCAGAATTATATAACCAAGCGTCGCGGGTATTGCTGCATCAATGGGATGTGGAACGGGCGTTAGTCGAACATCAGCAGTTAGAAATTCAAACCATTGATTATAAAGATAAGCAGGCGATGCTGCGTAAGGTGGCTGATCAGATGCAAGCAGCAGAGAAAGGGTTAGCGGGTAATCTGATTGCGGCGGATGAGTTAGAAGGAATTTTGACCGATTATCTGAAAACTCTCGATATTAATAATCCCAGGGCGGTGGCTAGGGTGATGATTAAGCAACTGCGGGAACGGAATTTTATCTTATGTTTCATGGGGGCGGATTATTATGCCTTTGTGCATCGGACATTTTTGGAATATTTCTGCGCCTGGGAATATGTTTGGCAGTTTGAGAAGGAACGAACAATTTCTCTGGAGGAGTTGAAAACCGATGTTTTTGGCAAGCATTGGCAGGATGAGTCTTGGCATGAAGTGTTACGGCTGATTGTGGGGATGATTGAACCCAAGTTAGCTGGGGAGATTATAGATTATTTGAGGAATCAGTCGGGGGAAGCGGAACAGTTTATTAATGTGTTTCTAGCGGCGGATTGTCTTTCTGAGGTGAGGAATCGTTCGGTTATTGCATCAACGGTAACTCAATTACTGAACCAGATTAAGGGGTTAATCCAGTATGACTTACATTACTATTACGAACCTTTTGACGAGGAAGCCGATTTAGTTCGGGAAATTCGCACCCAAGCGGTTGCGGCAATTGCGACAACCTGGCATGATTCTCCAGACACTTTACCTTGGCTGAAACAAAAAGTCCAATCTGATGACGATGAGGCTGTGCGACGTGCAGCGGTGGAAGAATTAGCCAGAGGCTGGAAAGATGACTCAAACACCTTACCTATTCTCAAACACAACGCCCAATTTGATGACCATTGGGCTGTGCGACGTGCAGCGGTGCAAGAAATAGCCAAAGGCTGGCATGATTCTCCAGATACCTTACTTTGGCTGAAACAAAAAGCCCAATCTTATGAGGATTGGGTTGTGCGAAGTGCAGCGGTGCAAGAAATAGCCAAAGGCTGGCATGATTCTCCAGATACCTTACCTTGGCTGAAACACAAAGCCCAATCTTATGAGGATTTGTGTTTGCGAATTACAGCAGTGGAAGAATTAGCCAGAGGCTGGAAATATGACCCAGAGACCTTACCTATTCTCAAACAAAAAGTCGAATATGATGACCATTGGGCTGTGCGAATGGCAGCGGTGGAAGAATTAACCAAAGGCTGGAAAGATGACCCAGAAACTTTACCTATTCTCAAACACAAAGCCCAATTTGATGACGATTGGCATGTGCGACGTGCAGCGGTGCAAGAATTAGCCAAAGGCTGGAAAGATGAGCCATGGCTATTTGAATTATTACGCGATCGCGCTCTCAATGATCCCTTTGTGCGAGAGGAAGACGGGCAAAACAATCCTCGGCAAATAGCACTTGAAATCATTATCAAACAATATCCTAAACATCCCCAGACTCTATCCTTGCTGCGCGACAGAGCAGAAAATGAGCCTGATGAACAAGTTAGGGATTTTGCTCAGAATAAATTAGCAAAATTAGATAATCCAAAGAGCGATATATGATATAATTTTAAACATAAATTTTGTTTGCACAATCTAATCTAAACAACGTTAGTGTTAAGTGAAATGGCACTAACTTTAGAGTTTGTAGTCAGCGCTTTAGCGCTTCTGGCACTAAAGTGCCTACTACGAACTTAAATCAGCGACATTCGTTTTAAATGTGTAGGGGCGGGTTTCACAACTATCTTTTTGGTTGCACCCAGATTTGACTAAACCCGCCCCGACTCAGATGTTTAGACTTCCCCTGAAAACAAAGAACGATCCGTTCAAATTGAATAGATACAATTGTCAATTTATGCCAGCGGGTCGCCCCTACAGGAGAATCTTATTAGAGAGGCAAATTTTGATACAATTTAATCAATATCCCTCAACGACAACACAACAACTTATGACTAAGTAAATTCTACTTAGGTTTTAAGACTATGACACTCGCCAAAGAAGAAATTATTTATCCCTCTAGTGATGGTAAACCCATAGCAGACAGCACCCTTCAATATCAATGGATTACCAAAATCCAAGGCGGCTGTGATGCTTTATTTAAAGATGACCCGAATGTCTTTGTCGCCGGAGATTTACTTTGGTATCCAGTTGAAGGCAATAACACCATCTCCCAAGCGCCCGATGTAATGGTTGTGTTTGGCGTACCGAAAGGCGATCGCCGTTCCTACCTACAATGGCGCGAAAATAATATCCCGCCGCAGGTTGTCTTTGAAATCCGTTCCTATCATGACAGCCAGACTAAAATGGATAAAAAACTGGCATTTTATAATCGTTATGGTGTCGAAGAATATTACCTCTATGATCCAGACAACAAAGACTTGAGAGGGTGGCAAAGAATAGAGGGATTATTAGAAGTCATTGAACCGATGTCCGGCTGGGTCAGTCCTTGCTTAACGGTGCGGTTTGAATTAACCGAAGCAGGGTTAGAATTATATCGACCAGATGGGCAACGATTTTTGTCCTATTTGGAATTAGAACAACAGCGAGAACAAGAAGCGCAACGCGCTGAACGGTTAGCGGCAAAATTGCGGGAGTTGAATATTGATCCAGATAGTCTTTAAGGCAATTTAGAGGTTCGTAGTTGCGCTTTAGCGCTATAAACGTTCGCATCACTTACGACAAAAGTTATTGTGCGTTACGCTACCCTTTGAGAACGCTACGCGAACGCTAACTTCCAGCCCTCACCCCCAGCCCCTCTCCCAAGCTTGGGAGAGGGGAGTAAGAGGGGAGCAAGAGAGTCCGGTTCCCCTTCTCCCCTGGGTGGGAGAAGGGGTTAGGGGATGAGGGGGAAATGATAAAAACGTGCGGGTACACAACCCAAAACCGGGCGCACGTCTGTGCGCCCCTACGATAAAATAATGATTCAATTTCGCCGATATAACATCCCCGGTAACTGCGACACTAACCCCTCTAATTCCAACTGCAATAAAACACCGGAAACCTCCGCCACTGTCATCCCCGTTTCCTGAACAATCACATCCAAGGGTGTCGGTTCAATCCCTAAAACCTGAAATACTTTTGCTAATTCTGGCGCTAACTTCGGCGTCGCTTTAACAGGTTCTGGCTCAAATAAAGACAACTGTTTCCCGGTATCCAATTCCGGTATTGCCCCCAACATCTCTAATAAATGCCCTTCACTCAAAATCACACTTGCTCCCCGATTCAATAATCCCAAACATCCCACCGCATTGGGATTATCTAAGGAACCCGGTAACGCATACACATCCCGACAAAACTCATTGGCTTGATACGCCGTAATCAACGCCCCTGATTTCGTTGGCGCTTCCATGACTAAAACCGCCCGACTCAACCCGGCAATAATGCGATTGCGTTGGGGAAAGTGGGGGCGATTGGGCTTGGTTCCAGCCGGATATTCACTTAATACCAATCCCCGGTCTAAAATCGTCTCGTACAAGAGTTTATTTCTAGGCGGATAAATCACATCAATTCCTGTGCCAAAAACCGCTACCGTCCTCCCACCCGCCTCTAAACATCCCTTGTGGGCTTCGGTATCAATCCCGGCTGCCATCCCAGATACTACAGTAAAGCCCTTTTTCGCCAGCGCTGCACTAATTTTTCTCGTCCAACGCTTGCCATAATCCGTCGGTTCACGAGTTCCGACAATCGCAACCATGGGTTTCATCCCCTGATTTTCCTGCTGATCCACCTGTCCGCGATAGTACAATACGGGCGGCGGACTGGGAATTTCTAACAATAAGCGGGGATAATCCGGATCAGCAGGTGTCCAGAAATAGGGATTTTTGCTACAGTGTTGTTCCAGAAACTGTTGGGGATTGAGATGCGATCGCGTCTTCTCCACAGCCTGAACTAATTGCCGCCCAAACCCTTCCACTTGACCCAACTCCCTCCCTGGAGACGCCCAAGCCTCTGCTAATGTGTCAAAATGCTGCTGTAGGCGTCGCAGTAACACCGGTCCCACACGCGGGACTTGTGACCAAGCTAACCAATAAGCGCGATCGTCTGCCAACAGATTATCCTCCCTATCAGTGTTAAGAGTTGCCTCTCCCCACCACAATACTTATTCAACAGCCTCTAATTAGAACTCAATTAAGAATTAATTGCATTAACAGGTACAATAATCATCTGTCTACTCCAGTGCAGCATCGTAACCCTGAGTGAACCCCTGGCAATAGCAACGGGTCACTGATCAAGGGTCGCGGCTCACTGGGACTCAACCTAAATCACAAAAAGACTGGTTCACTAATGAAAATTACTAGACGTAGTATAATTGGACTCTGCTCTGGACTCGCCCTGTTAGTCGTTGCAAGCTGTTCAAGTCCCAACGAACCCGCCGATACAGCAAGTACAGATGGCGCGGCTGAAAACACAGCCGATGCAGGAGAAATTAACCTTTACTCCGCCCGTCATTATGACACCGATGATGCCCTCTACAACAACTTCACCGAAGAAACGGGGATCGAAGTGAACCTGATTGAAGGAGACGCCGATGAGTTGATTGAACGAATCAAGAGTGAAGGCGAAAACAGTCCGGCGGACGTATTAATTACCGTTGACGTGGGACGCCTGTGGCGGGCGCAAGAGGAAGGATTGTTGCAACCCGTTTCCTCAGAAACCTTAGAAGCAGCCGTTCCCGCCAATCTCCGTGATCCCCAAGGAGAATGGTTTGGGTTATCCAAACGGGCGCGAATCATTGTCTATAACAAAGAGAACGTTCAGCCAGAGGAACTCTCCACTTATGAAGCCTTAGCCGAACCCGAATGGAAAGGACGAGTGTGCATCCGCAGTTCCGAAAATATCTACAACCAATCCTTAGTCGCCTCTAAAATCGAAGGCAAAGGAGAACAAGAGACAGAAAACTGGGTCAAAGGCTTAGTCGATAACTTTGCCCGTCCTCCCGAAGGCAATGATACCGCGCAAATTAAAGCCGTAGCTGCTGGTCAATGTGATGTCGCGATCGTTAACCATTATTATGTAGCCCGTCTCAAAAAATCCGATGCGGCGGAAGATCAAGAGGTAGCGGAACAAGTGGGCGTGTTCTTTCCCAATCAAAGCGCCGATGGGACTCATGTCAACATCAGTGGTGGCGGTGTGGTTACCAATGCGCCGAACCAAGAGAATGCGGTCAAATTTTTAGAGTACCTGGTGACGCCAGAAGCCCAGGAAATCTTTGCCAATCAAGCCAATGAGTATCCTGTGGTGACGGATATGGAACCCAATCCTGTTGTGGCTGACTTTAGCGACTTTAAGGAATCAGAATTAGATGTCGTCAGTTATGGGGAAAAGAACCCAGAAGCGGTTAAGCTAATGGATCGGGCAGGTTGGAAATAATCCTAATCCTTTAATCCCAGTGGGGGAAGATGAGAAAGTTTTGACACTCCCCCTTTTTCTAAAAGGGGGATTCTGCGGAACTCACATTCCACATATCCTGAGAGAATAGCTCTAATTGTCTTCCCAGGTTCCCAGGCACACGACGTTTACCCTTGCGGGTGTCGTGTTTTCTCCTTTTAGCCCTTCGACTTACCTCGACTTCGCTCGGTACAAGTCGCTCAGGGCTAGGCACTGTTAATTCAGTGCTGGGCGTTTCAAACAGGGTTAACTGCTTGGGTTTCGCCGAGTCCCGACGTACCTTTCTTATTACTAATTTCAAGCCATATTCAACAACGGCTTTACGCTTAATGTTTCGTGCAGCTTGTTGATCAGCGTGGTCAAAATGACCACACCTGGTACAGATAAACCGCTCTCTGTCCCGATTAGCTTCATCGATATGACCGCAGGCGCTGCACTCTCTGGATGTATCTCGCGGGTTTACTTTGAGCAAGACCTTTCCTGACTTCACAGCCACGTACTGAATCTTGTTGATCAACTCTCCCCATGAAGCATCCAGGATAGAACGGTTCAATCCCCGTTTGGCTGATTGACCATTGGGCAAAAACCGTCCTGTCTCTTCCTCTGGCTTAGGCTTACACCGCCTCACCATTCCTTGAATGTTGAGATCTTCTACTACAAAGGCGTCGGCTTTTTTGACAAGTTTGTTAGCAACCTGCCACTGGTAGGCATTCCTGCGGTTAAAGACGTTACTGTGTAGCTTGGCTACTTCAGCAGCCCGTTTCTTACGGTTCACCGAGCCTTTCTTTGTCCGGCTGACACGCCGTTGGCGAATCGAGAGAGTCCGCTTAGTCTTCTGGTTGGTGGCAAACCTGGGGTTGGGGATATCACTTCCGTCTGAGCAATGCACCAACTTGGTTAACCCCATGTCCAGCCCAACCGCCGTTTTTACTTCGGATGTTGGTCGAGGGGTAGCCATTGGGACTGACTTGTCCTCCAGGCGCACACTTATGAACCATCCATCGGTTCTGCGGCGAATCGTTACACTCCTAATAGCAAATCCATCAGGGATAGGGCGGGAATTGAAAAAGCGCATCCAGCCAATTTTAGGCAGATAGACCTTACTTCCCTTGAACTTAACCCGACCCGGCTTATACTCAAACGACCGGAAGTTACTGCGGTTTTTAAACGCCGGAAAACCCCGCCCATCAAAGAAGTTTTTATAGGCGGTGTTCAACCGGGCAATATTGCGTTGCAATACGTCCGAGTCTATTGATTTATACCAAGGACGGGCCGTTTTGAGATCTACCAGTGCAGCGTCTTGGATTGTGCCAGCATTGCGTTTTTTGCCATTGTTTTTCCAGGGGTTCCCTGTTGCGCCGTTTTTGACGATGCAGCAGGTCAATGGGTAAGCTTCGGCTTTAGTCCTTAAACTGCAATAGAGTCCCTGGATAAACTGTTGATGATAGGTTTCAATTCGGTCAGCCAAACACCAGTTGTAACTGCTGCGTAGCATATTAAGCCACGACTCCATCTTGGCACTGTGACTGCCAGATGGACGTAGTTTGTAGACGTAGCTTAAAATCATACAGCGTTTTCCATGCTGGTGAGGTACATTGAGAATAAGACTTTTGCACTCACAGAGGCTAACCTCGTCTTGTTACTGTACCTCACTAGACTGAGAAATGCTGTAGATGGCTAAACACAGACAAGCGAGTGAGGACAAAGAGCGATCGCGACTTCTCTTCAGTTTAGGCGATTTTCCATCCTTCTTGTGAAGTTATCATAAGACGTTGATTCGTTCACTCTCCCTTGGGAAAGCTTAATTTTTGCCTGGGGGAAATTTCAGGTTAACGCTGGTTCACTGGATTGATAAATATGAGCCGCTTTCAGCATATGATAGGTAATCAACAATTGAGTTAAGGCTAAGGGATAACTCTGGAGTGTTTCCCCTGTGGTTCCCGTAACCTTACCAATATTGGGATCACCTTCTAATGTGCAGTATTTACCCAAGTAAGGAATTTCACTACATAAAATCCGCTCTAATTCCCGCACCTGTTCCTCTGTCGCATGACCGTCAACTTCCAGGACATCCACAGGCTTACCCATATCTCGGTCTAATTCCAGACGAATGGCTGTACTTAGATGGGATTTGCTGGGACTCAGGAGTCGGGTAAAATCTGGATGAGGAATCGTCGGTCTGAGGACTAACCGCACATTCAGCATTAAATCCCTCTGTTCGTCAGATAATTCGTCAGGAGGATAGAAACTGATGACAATATCTGACCACTTACGCTGGGGGCGGATAAATTCCTCCGAATCCGGTTCCCGTTTTCTCAACTGTTCGAGTACCTGTTCATCCGTATACCCTCGCTTGCGCGTATCCCGCTTAACTTTCCACTCACTCCGCAGCGATTCTGGGGGTGCTAAAAATGCCTTGACATCAAAGCACTCACGCGCCAAACGAGTGGAATACCCGAGTAATCCTTCAACAATCACAAATCGTCGGGGTTGAATGTACTCCGGTGGTTCAAAGGTACCCGTGTTGTGGTTGTAAATGGGTTTGAGAATCGATTGTCCCGTTCGCAGCAAACCCAGATGCTGCTGCATGATATCTAGATAGTTACAGTCAGGATGGAGGGCTGAAATCGCTTTTTGCGCCCGTTGCTGGCGATCATAGCGGTGGTAATCATCGGTACAGAGGATGGTGACTTCATCTTCGCCCAAGATTTGAGCAATTCCTCGTGTTAGCGTTGTTTTACCAGCAGCGCTATCACCGACAATACCGAGGATAATAGGGCGATGAGTCATAGGTCTTCGATGATTATAAAATTAGGGAACTCCTGATTCGTATAATTCTAGGTGGGAAGGGGATATTTGTCATCAAAAACCTCGTGAGACTCCACCCTCAGCAGATCCTTCGCAGGCTCAGGAGGGTGGAGAGGGATAGAGGAGTCAAACCGCGCCGCTCGATGCGGTTAGGTTTGACAATCCAACTGAAGGCGCGACAATTAATCCTGTGCTTCGCTGCAACAATCGGACTTTTTTAGCCGTAAACTGCCCAAGTCGCTTTCAGATAACCAAGTCAGCATTTGTCCTTGTCCCACCATGACCGGGGAGAAGCCAACGCCGGATCGTGCTAATTTTCTTCCGCTAGTCCTATCTACGTCAGCCATGACTAGCTCGTAGTGAATCGCACTAATCGGAAATAGTTGGCACAGTTGTTTGACTACTCGTAACTCCAACTGCCTGTTGGCTCGAATAGAGGGAGGTAGTTTACCCTGTTTACGGTTATTGAATCTTCTCTTTGATAGAACTGGTACTCGTAGCATGGAGATAATCCTCACGAGTGAAAGTGTTTACATTGAGCGACTTGTATCGAGCGAAGTCGAGATAAGTCGAAATGTAGTCCCTTCCCGCCATCTCGGTTAAGATGTCTTGTCTTACAACAGCCCGACAAAAGGCTTTAGATTTGATCCGGACTAGGGAAGTATCCGGGTGTCTGTGCCAAACCGAGACTCAATGCGGTATTCAACGGTTTAAATTGCCGTTTGTCCGGCAATCCCCAACCTCAACGAAGTCGGTTGGGGTTGTTGAACCAGCCATCTGACTAGCGATATCATCCGTCTTTGCCGCCATGATAAAGTCGTTTTTGTGTAAGCCGGAGATGGCGTGAGTCCACCAGGTTACAGTGACTTTACCATACTCGGTTAAAATAGCGGGGTGATGTCCTTGTTCCTCGGCAATTTCACCCACACGGTTGGTAAAGGCGATCGCTGTTTTGAAATCGGGAAATTCATAAGACCGTTCTAAGTGGGCTTCCCCTTCTGGCTGAATTAGGTTCCAGTCGGGAATTTCCGGTTTCAGTTTGGCGATCTCCTCTTGGCTAACGGGGGATGAATTCTTGGTGCAAGCTTCGCATTTTTGTTGGTTTAATTGAGCCATCGTGATTATCCTGGTAACTGCAATCACTTTCACATACCGCTTCTAAAAACCTAGACAAACCTACCCATAAGTAATTCTGTCTTGGTATAAGTCCACGGTGTAACTTTTGGTCGATAACCCAACTTGTCAGAGCATCTATCTGAGGAGGAATGCCGCGCTTCGTGCCGACTACGAACCTAGCTTAGGAAAAATTTAGAAAGGGGGGGTGACACCCCTAATACCAAAAATGATATAGTGTGATAGATAGATGCACCCTGATAATTGGGAGAGTCCTTTGAGTGGCTCTCTTTTTTATTGGTTATTGGTCGTCAGGAACCCCACAGCTATAGGTTCCGGGGACACCGAATTGCCCACACCTGACAGTACCCGATCATGGGAGCGATCGCTATCGCGAGGGAGTTGTACATCTTTTGAGTTTAAAATTTTAGGCAGGACTATACAAAAAGCTATTAATATGCAAACTCTGGGAAAGGCAGCGCTCTGGGTGTTATCCGTCTTGTTTATCCTGATCGGGTTACTGTTTTTTACGACAAACGTTTCTGCTGCATTAATGGCACTCCTGATAGGTGTTGTCTTGCTCCCTCCGATGGTTGGATTCATTGATCACCCAGCGTTCAAAATAGTTCGTTGGGGAATTGCAGGAATGGCTTTTGGCTTGTTTGTCACTTTCATGCGATCGCTCTCCCCCAACACCCCAGTTATATACAAGCGGTGGAATTACTGTCCTTCCAGCATTTTATAATAAACTACCCAGACCTGCTAAGAGCTGAGGTCTGGGTTTTTAGTAGCCCGCTCAGTCATCGAACAAGCTAAGACTTCGGCGTGAGCGCTCAGTCGAACGCTGAACATACTTAATAGTTCGGCTTAGCTTGCACGATAACCCCGTGCCTCCAGGCTGGTTTATAGACAGCCCCACAAGTGCAATATTATTGGCTCCATTAAAGTCGGCATCTCCATGCCAACCACAATGCCCACACCTGAAAGTCTTGCCACTACGGTAAGACTTTCCTTTTACCGGGTGAATGTGTAGGCAATTGTGACACATTTGGGAGGTGTAGCGAGGGGAGATAGGGATAACCTGAACACCTGCCCCAAGCGCTTTGTACTCAATGAACATTCGCAGTTGGTAGAATGCCCATGAATTTGAGCGTCTACGTTCCGTCTTGCTTCTGGGTTGCTCGTTGGTTCTCTCCCTAATTCCCGTAAGGTCTTCTATAGCAATAGAGGCACTATACTCAACTGCTCGTCTGACCACTGATTTGGAGATGTTGTGATTAAGCCATTGCTGGTAGCGTCTTTCCCGTCCCGACAGCCGTTTCAAGACTTCTCGACATCTGCGCCGAGTCGTCCTCGTGCCTTTCGAGGCTTTTTTCTGGAGAGACGCCCTAACTTGATAAAACTTATCTCGTACTGACTGAATGTGCAAACCGTCCCACTTTTTGCCCTCTGATGTAACTGCAATGTCTCGGCGTCCCAAGTCGATACCTATCACCAAGTCTTTCACGGATGAGTCGGGAGCTTCGTCTTTAATTTGGATGTGCAGGTAGAACTGACCATCGCGATGCTTACACAGTTGAGCAGAAGTAGGGTTTCTCCCTTTGAGTTTTCCCCTTTGGTAATTCCCGGACTTCAGCTCAATTCGCTCTCTGCCGTGAACGGTAGCAAGGCTTACCGTCCAGTCTTGTTCTCGGAAGCGAAACAAGTCTTTGTCACAGTCCATGCTGCTTGGGGCAAATCTTTTAACAGGTTTACCTTTCTGCTTGGCTACCTTGCGATTAGCAGCTACACGCGCACAAGCCCTAACTGCCATGTTAGCCACCAGATTGAATTTTTTCTTGATGGTTTGGTAGACTAAGGACTGGATAGCAATTTTGTTGGTCAGCTTAGGGTTTGTGTTTTCGTTCACGTAGTTACAAGCGTCCGCAAACGCCTGAAGAGTTGCCTCTAAGAAGGCAACTTGTTCAGGAGAGGGCTGGAGCTTTACAACTATTGTGAGAACTTGTTTCATGGCTAAACTATACCACCTCATGGGATAGAAAGAGAGAGATTGAAAATACTTCGGGGATTGACCCCTCGCATTTTCCGCTATCCCCCTACCCCTTACTTCGTTGAAGGGGTAGCCCCTCGCGATTCGGGTGGGAAATACGCCCAACCACATCAGACGGAATATCATTATGAACCTCAACATCGTTCGCCTGATCCAAGGAACTGGAAGTACGATCGCACTCGTGACGCTCACCAGTTGTGCATTTCCCCCTCCATCCGATACCGCTACCGTTTCCCAAACTCCACCCGAATCGGAGGATTCCGCCTCATCGCCCGATGTAACAGTGTCGGCTGATTCAGTCGCCACTCCTCAAGGTGTCCAGAAAACCACCGTCATCGAAGGGTTAGATCATCCCTGGGGGATGGCATGGTTACCCGATGGTGCGATACTGATTACGGAGCGATCGGGACAACTGCGAATTGTCCGCGATGGGGTACTTGATCCCACACCAATCGCTGGGGTGCCAGAGGTTTTTGCGGTGAAGCAGGGTGGGTTAATGGATGTCTCGCTTCATCCCCGCTTCTCTGAGAATTCTTGGGTTTATCTCACTTATTCCCACGGCACGCGCCAGACTAATCATACACGAGTTGCCCGTGCCAAATTTGATGGTAGCGCCCTCAGTGATGTAGAGGTAATTTTCCAGGTATCTCAGCTTAAATCGGGGGGACAGCACTTCGGTTCCCGCATTGTTTGGTTACCTGACGATACCCTGTTGATCGCGATCGGTGATGGGGGAAATCCACCCGTTCAACTCGACGGTGATTTAATCCGTAAACAGGCGCAGAACCGCCGCAGTCATTTAGGTAAAATTATCCGCCTCAACGACGATGGTACAATACCCAATGACAATCCCTTCGTCGAATCCCCAGACGCTGATCCAGCTATCTGGAGTTACGGACATCGCAACATTCAAGGACTCACTTTCGATTCCCAAACCCGTCGGATTTGGTCTACTGAACATGGTGCTAGAGGCGGCGATGAACTGAATCTGGTGGAAGCGGGAGAAAACTACGGCTGGCCCCTCGTCACCCATAGCCGAGAATATTCTGGGGGAATCATTTCCAATCAGCAGTCTCGTCCAGGAATGGTCGATCCCAAACTCCTCTGGACTCCAGCGATCGCACCATCCGGTTTGGTTATCTATGATAGCGATCGCGTTCCCCAGTGGCAGGGTGATTTATTTGCGGGAGGATTGGTTTCGCGGGATGTCCGTCATATTGAACTTGATGAATCCGGCAATGTCGTCAATGAGACATCCATCGATATCGGTCAACGGGTGCGGGATGTGCGCCAAAGTCCGGATGGATTATTGTACATTCTCACCGATGAAGCCAATGGACAACTGATCCGCATCGAACCAATTCCTGGCTAACTATGCTAGAGGTAAACTTATCGGCGATTGTTGTAATTCACAACTTATTGGGGGCGGGTTTAGTTACATCTGGGTGCTTTCGTAAACGATAGTCGTGAAACCCGCCCCTACCAACCATACTTTCCGAAGCGAGGGGTCAAAACTCTAAACTTCCTCCTATGCTAGATAGGAGTGGAATCAGCTTTCGGATGCAGCACCTAGCATGGATAGCAACCTCGCCCAACCTCGACTATCTCGCCGGACCCCGATTTCCCGTCAACAAAAACGCCAGTTGATCCTGGCGATTCCTGTCACCTGTCTAGTCACCTCACTCGCCACGTTTGGCTGGTTGCAATTCCAAACCGCCCAAGCTGAAACTCGGTTGCAACATACCCAACGGGTGCGTCTGGAAACAAAAAGCTTACACTCCGATCTCCTAGAAGCCGAAACTGCTGTCCGAGGGTATGAAATTACCCGCCGTCAAGACTTTCTGGATCGCTATGAATCCGCGATCGCGCAAATTCCGGTAACTCTGGAGCAATTGCGCCAACTTATTGCCCAGGAACACGCCCAAGCCCATCGCCTGCAACGGATTCGTGAATTAGCTACCGCGAGAGTCAGTTTGCTACAACGCAATCTCCGATTAGTGGATGCCAAACCGGAAACCGCCACGGAATCCCCAGAATTCATCGATCAACTGGTGGAGGGGAAACAAGTCATGGATCAAGTCAATGATGAAATCCAGCAGTTTCAGATCACTGAACAACAGGAAGAGACGCAACTCAAGCAAACCTTAGACCAACAGCGCCAATTTACCGGGTCAATCTTGGCACTTTCAGCGATTATTGGTATCGGTGGTTCCCTTCTCGCTGCTTACCTATCCTACCGTTTAGAACACCATCTACAAAAGAGCGATCGCCGTTGGCGGGAGAGTGAAGCTCGTTATCGGGCAGTCGTGGAAAATTTCCCCAATGGAGCCGTCCTTCTATTTAATCATGAATTACGCTATTTACTGGCAGATGGCAGTGGTTTAGCTAGCGTTGGTTTATCCAAAACCCTATTAGAAGGGAACACCATACAGGAATGCTTACCTCCCCAAACCTGTACCCAGCTAGAACCTCTCTATCGCCAAGTCTTAGCTGGCGAAACCGTTACCCAGGAAATGCCCTTTGGCGATCGCATTTTTATTATCCATGGTCTACCCCTGAAAAACCAGACGGGTGAAATCATCGCTGGTATGGTTGTAGCTCAGGATATCACAGAACTTAAACAGTCAGAACAGGCACTCTATCACGCCAATCGCGCCCTGCGAACCCTGAGTGAATGCAACCAGGCTTTAGTCTTGGCTACCGATGAACCCACCCTACTGCATAATATCTGCCAAATTATAGTAGACTTCGGTGGCTATCGTTGTGCCTGGATTGGGTTTGCTCAACATGATAATGCTAAAACTGTGCGCCCGGTTGCCCAAGCGGGGTATGAGAAGGGTTACGTTGAAGCCTTACAGATTAGTTGGGGGGATAATCAACGCGGTACAGGACCGACTGGAACCGCGATTCGCACCCAAGAACCCAGAATTATCCAAAATATTCTCACTGATCCGAGTTATCGGCTGTGGCGAGATGCGGCGAGTCAACAGGGTTATGCGGCATCCATTGCCTTACCCTTAATTGTAGAAGGAACCTGTCTGGGAGCATTAAATATCTATGCCAGTGAACCTGACGCCTTTGATCCGGCTGAAGTTAGATTACTCACCGAATTGGCAAATGACTTGGCTTATGGGATCTCGGCATTGCGAACCCAAGTGGCATTGCGCCAAAATAAACAGCGCTTAGATAGTATTCTCAATGCCCTGGATGATGTCGTCTGGTCAATCTCCGCGACGACTGATCAGGTGCTGTATCTAAGTCCAGCCACAGAAACCGTCTATGGGCGTCTGGTACAAGACTTTTTTGATCATCCTCACCTGCGGCTAGGGGTGGTTCATCCGGATGATTATGCCCAGGTTAGTCCCTTTCATCAACAGTTACTGGCACAAGGTACATACAGTCTAGAATATCGGATTCAGCGACCGGATGGAGAGATTCGCTGGCTTTATGATCGGGGACGGGTGACGTATGATCAGCAGGGTCATCCCCTGCGACTGGATGGGATTGCCTCTGATATTACCGATCGCAAACAAGCTGAAGATGCCTTGCGGGTGAGTGAGGAACGCTGGCATTTAGCCTTGCGGGGGAATAGTGATGGCATCTGGGATTGGAATGTGAAAACTAATGACGTTTTCTTTTCGCCCCGTTGGAAAGAGATGTTGGGCTATGAGGAGGATGAAATTCCCAATCACCTAGATGAATGGTCAAAACGAGTCCATCCTGATGACCTAGAGTGGGTGATGGGGCTGATTCAAGACCATTTTGATCACAAGACTTCCTATTACAGTAGCGAGCATCGCCTCCTGTGTAAAGATGGCTCCTATAAATGGATTTTGGATCGTGGACAAGCCCTGTGGGATGACCAGGGTAAAGTGGTGCGGATGGTGGGTTCCCACACCGATATTAGCGATCGCAAAGCGGCAGAAGCGGCACTACGAGACAGTGAAGCCCGGTTTCGTGCCATGTTTGAGCGGAGTAAGGCGATTAAATTGTTAATTGATTCGGAAACGGGGGCGATTGCGGATGCGAATTGGGCGGCGGTTAAGTTTTATGGGTATTCGCGATCGCAGTTAATCACCAAAACGATTACGGATCTCAATTGTCTGCCATTGCCTCAAGTTCAGGCGGAGATGAAACGGGCAAAATTAGAGGAACGAACCTATTTTGTCTTTCCTCACCGTCTGGCGTCGGGAGAGATTCGAGAGGTGGAAGTGTATTCCAGTGCGATTGAGATTCAAGACCGTACTTTTCTGGTTTCGATTATTCATGATATTACCGAACGCAAACAAGCAGAACGGGCATTACATGATAGTGAAGAACGCTTCCGGGCTATCTTTGAACAAGCCTCGGTGGGGATTGCCCTTGTCACACCTTCTTCTGGCGAACTCTTGCGGGTGAATCAACGCTACTGTGAGATTACCGGGTATCCTGAATCTGAATTAGTGGGGCGGCGGGTACAAGATATTACTCACCCGGATGATCGGGAACAGAATATTGAGTATTTACAGCAGTTAATGTCTGGGAAAACGTCCACCTATGCCACGGAAAAACGGTATATCCGTAACGATGGACAATACCGATGGGTCTATATTTCCATCTCGCGGGTGTGTGATTCAGAACACAAACCCAACTATGCCCTGGCTGTCGTCGAAGATATTAGCGATCGCAAAGCGACAGAAGCGGAATTGCGGGATAGTGAGGCGAAGTTTCGGGCATTCCTAGAATCGGCATCCGAAGCGATTATTGTCACTAATGCCCAGGGAGAAATTATTGTCTTTAATGCCAAAGCTGAAGACTTATTTGGCTATAATCGTACCGAGATATTTGGGCGCAACATTGAATACTTAATGCCGCCACGCTATCACTCCATCCATACTCATCATCGGGCGGATTATCTCACCCATCCCAGTAAACGAACCATGGGGAAATCCCAAGATTTGTATGCCAAACGTCAGGATGGAACTGAATTTCCCATTGAAGTGGGACTAAGTACGATTCAAACCAAGAATGGCACCTTTGTGATTGCCTTTCTCACCGATATTACCGAACGTCAGCAGGCGGAACATGAGATTAAACGCCTCAACCAGAAGTTAGAATCTCAGATTCGGGAAACCGAGACGCGCTATGCCCAAATTGTGGAACTCGCCGAAGAAGGAATCTGGGTAACCGATGTCCAAGGGAATACCACCTACATTAATCAGGCAATGGCACGGATGTTGGGGTATACCGAGGTGGAAATATTAGGACATGCGATCGCGGATTTTCTCCCCCCTGGAGATAATCGTTTCACTTCCGCTTCAAGTATCCCTCTGCATCCAAACCAGGTTCATCGACAAGAGGTTGAATTACGCACAAAATCCGGTAATACGATCTGGGCATATATGTCCACCAGTCCCGTTCTCGATGACCAGGGAAACTTATTATGGTCTTGTGCCTTAGTTTATGATATCACCGAACGCAAGCAAGCCGAAAAACAGTTACGCGAAAGTAATGAACGGATTAGTCTCGCCAATGCGGAATTAGCCAGGGCGACTCGGTTAAAAGATGAGTTTCTGGCAAGTATGAGTCATGAGTTGCGAACTCCGTTAAATGCGATTCTGGGGTTAGCGGAAGCACTCCAGGAAGAGGTGTATGGTTCATTAACCCCCAAACAGCACAAATCATTGGCAACCATTGAACAAAGTGGCAAGCATTTATTAGACTTAATTAACGATATTCTGGATCTGTCTAAAATTGAGTCGGGGAAGATGTCCCTATCGGTTTCCCTTGTCTCTGTAGACAGTCTGTGTGAATCGAGTTTAACCTTTATTAAACAGCAGGCGCAGCAAAAAAATATTCGACTCGAGTACCACATTGCACCGGGATTAAGCGAGATTGAAGTGGATGAACGGCGCATCCGCCAAGTGTTAGTCAATTTATTAAGTAATGCGGTAAAATTTACGCCTGATGGGGGTAAGGTTTCGTTGCAAGTTACCACTGATCCTGATGGAGAAAAGTTGCAGTTGAGTGTTACCGATACCGGGATTGGCATTGCCCCAGAAAACCTGGATAAACTGTTTAAACCCTTTGTCCAATTAGATAGTAGTCTCTCTCGTCGCTATGCGGGAACCGGGTTAGGGTTAGCCCTAGTGCGGCGAATTGTGGAATTACAAGGGGGGAGTATTGCCTTGGAAAGTGAGGTGGGGAAAGGTAGTTGCTTTACGGTAAACCTTCCCTGGAAACATTCGAGTCGTATCGGGGAAAGACTGAAACAACCTAAACTGATGGTTGGAGAATTGCCGCCGATTCACAAAGCCTTAGTGGTGGAAGATTCCGATGCTTCAGCTAACCATATTGCCCGGTATCTGGGAGAATTAGGCATCACTGTTTTGATACATCCCCAAGGGGAAGGCACTATTGATACGGTGCAACAGTTTAACCCGGATGTAATTATCTTAGATATTTTACTGCCGCATATTTCCGGTTGGGAGGTGTTGGTGCAGTTAAAGGAAAATTCAGCCACTCAATCCATTCCCGTTGTTGTGGTTTCTGTTGTCGATGATCCGACTCAGGCTTTAGAATTAGGGGCGGCTGACTATTTACTTAAACCTGTTTCTCGTCCCCAGTTACAGTCAGTATTGAGTCAGTTGTTTACCACACCACCGGAGATACATCCGCCTGTGGTTGAGGAACAGTTACCGTTAATTTTATTGGCAGAAGATAATGAGGCAAATATTATCACCTTGACGGATTATTTGCACAGTAAAGGGTTTCGGGTGGTTTTAGCTAGAAATGGGATTGAAGCGGTGCAACAAGCCAAGCAGCATACACCGGATGTAATTTTAATGGATATTCAAATGCCAGAAATGGATGGCTTAGAATCAACTCGCCAGATTCGGGCGGACAGTGGTTTACCTCGGATGCCGATTATTGCGGTGACGGCGTTGGCAATGCCGGGGGATCGGGAAAAATGCTTGGCAGCAGGGGCAACGGAGTATATGGCGAAGCCGATTCGCTTGAAAAAGTTGGTGACGCTCATTGAACAGTATCTGCATCGGTAACATTGGCTACTGCATTTTTTCAGGGTTCTCCTATCTGAAGGCAGAAGACTCCAAGGCAGATCAATAATAGAAGGGAGAAGGATATGATAACGGTTTAGACGAACCTGATATCACGTCTTTGTCGGTCAGACATCACCGACAGTTGTTGTCTGTCTCTGAGATACTGGACGAGTAGGGTCAAATTATATCCACTCCAGTCGCAGTATTTTTTATTAAAAAGACTAAAACAACGAATTAGCTAAAGTTCAACTATCTAAGTAGGTTGGTGGAAATAAACTCAACTATATTAAGTTATATAAATAGACCTCAAACTCTGACTGTTCCCTGTTCTCTAATCTCAACCGTTAACTTTTATTGTCCCTACCTACTTAAATCTATGCTTAACCTAAATCAGAATACATCTATCTTAATCGTGGATGATGATCCGAATGCCTTTGATGTGATTGAAGCCCATCTCTATCGAGAAGGGTATGACTTATTTTATGCCAGCAGTGGTGAAGAAGCGTTAAACCTGCTCGACTCCATCGAACCGGATGTCATCTTACTGGATGTGATGATGCCGAAGTTAAATGGCATTGAGGTATGTCGCACGATCAAATCTGATTCCCATTGGAAACATGTTCCCGTGATTATTGTAACGGCACTCAACTCCAAAGAAGACTTGGCGCGATCGCTAAATGCAGGTGCTGATGATTTTATCACTAAACCTGTCAGTGGAATTGAACTGCGGGCAAGAGTGCGATCGATGTTACGGATTAAGCAGCAATATGATGCCCTAGAAGCGACGTTGCGTATGCGGGAAGATTTATCGAATATGATCGTCCATGATTTAAGAAATCCGCTGACTAATATTTTACTCTGTAGCGATTTGCTGTTGCAAAGTACAGGCAATGACAAAGATTTACAGCGATTGCAAATTATTTCTGACTCGAGTCGCGAACTTAACTCCATGATCGATAACTTGCTAATGTTAGCGAAAATGGAATCTGGTAAAATGGTTTTGAATCAGACTGATGTTGATTTAAATCAATTAGTTGCTGACGTTATTTTCCAATTCCAAGCCATTGCAGAACATAAAAAGATTAGACTAATAGGTAAGCTGGACGAAACCCCAGCTTCTCTTTGTCTGGATATCAATTTATTTCATCGCGTTTTGGAGAATTTAATTTCTAATGCGATTAAGTTCTCTCCCCCAGAAAGTTTAGTCATTGTCGCCGTAAATTCTCCCAATGAGTCGGTATCCTCCAATTTCCCCAACGCCCAAGCCAAGCTTCAGATTATTGATTCAGGTCCAGGAGTCAGTGAAGAACGCAAACACCATATTTTTGATAAATATGAAGTGGGAGATTTAATGAGTGGCGTGTCTCAGATTGGTTTGGGTTTAACCTTTTGTAAAATGGTCATTGAGGCGCATCAGGGGAGAATATTCGTCACAGACAACCAACCCCAAGGTTCAATCTTTACAGTAGTCCTTTAAGAGCGAGGGAACAGGAAATAGGGGGTGTAAGTAGGTCATTTGTCATTTGTCCTTTGTAAGGGTTTGAGGCTTGTTTGCAAAGTTAGTATGGTGTTGTTTTCTTTTGTCCGACTACTTAGAGATGTACCCTACTACGTCTCTAAATTTTCCAATCACCCATCCCTACAATCACCCATCCCTATCTGGGAATTAAAACAGATATAACTTGCGGAATCACGCGAAAGGTTGCTGGCGTAGAGGTGGTAATTTCTCCATCCGTATTGATAGAACGAGATTTGCGAGTATAGATTTCAAATTCCGTACCCTGGAGAGTACGGACTCCTGGTAAATCTGCGTGGCGTCCCCGCCATAATGCAGGAAGTATCAATAAAATCTGCCACCAATGATGCATTTCCAGACTGTATAAATCCAGCCGTTGATCATCAATTTTAGCATCATGACATACGGTCATTCCTCCGCCATAATGTCGCCCATTTCCGATAGCAATTTGAATTGTCTTTATCCGAATTGCTTCTCCATTGATACGAATTTCTGCCCGAAATGGTCGTGCTTGCAAAATCATTTTTAATGCCATAGACAGGTACGCTAAAATTCCCCAGCGACTTTTGTCTTCTTTGGTGAGGCGCTGAGTAATTTCCACACTCAACCCACAACTAGCCACATTAAAAAAATATTGCTCATTAACCAAGCCCAAGTCTATTCTCTGATATTGACCCGTAGCAATGACTTGGCATGCTTGGGGTAAATCAACGGGAATTTTCAACGTCCGCGCCAAATCATTCGCCGTACCCAAGGGTAAAATACCTAACGGTAACTGAGTATCCACTAACCCCTCTATCGCTGCATTAAGTGTACCATCACCACCACCAATGATTACCAGGTCTACCTGATGCTGATAGTGACGGATTATGTCCGGAAGCTTTAGTGGATCTTCGGTTAATTCTTCTAGTACAATAAAGCCTAGTTCCTTCAGTTGACGAATGGTTTCGACTAGATTTTCCTGTCCGTGACGAGATTTACGGTTGATTAAGAGTAATGCTGTTTTCGGCGGCAACTGGAGATGGTCATTTGTCATTTGTTATTTGTCATTTGTAAGGGTTTGAGGACTCCTTAGAGAATTGGTGGAGTGTTGGGTATATTTCCACCGACCTGCTTATTACATTTTATCGGTTTGATGCGATCGCACCTCTTCTAACGGGTGGATATTGGCATTCCCATTCCACCGGTTGTCTTTTTTTTGTTCAGGCATTCGATGCATTAAATGGCTTTTTTGTCAAGTCTGTTTCAAAATGAGTCTAGGCAATTGGGTGATGCAACATGCTTGTAGTGTTTAAAATTTGCCGACACGAGAACAAAAAAAATAACGCATTATCAGGCGTTGAATCGTTTACGGCTAAAAATTGGTACTAGAATAAACCCAATACAGGATTAATATAACATTATACTACATCCTCAAACCCTGATCAAATCATGATTTAGCCGCGACATTTTCGGGCAGATCTAAACCCGCTTTGCTTTAGAATATTAAAACGTAAACGTCGATGTTAAAAGTTTTCGTTATCTAGTCGTGCTGCGTCAGATACCGCCAGTTGAATCTCCCCAATTCAGGATAAAGGACGCGATCGCACAACTCAACCAATCCCAACCCACACCCTAAAAACCGTAGGGTACGCCCCGTGCGCCCTTTGTCAACGTGCGCCCGATTTAATCGAGTCAATTGTAGGGGCGGGTTTAGGGATTTAATGTCGATACCCACCGATAACCTTTCAACAAAACCCGCCCTGATCAGGTTGGCTTATAGTTCCCTTTATGACGGCGCTGTCGTTGTCGGATGGGCATTGCCCACCTTACCTGAAAAGGGAATGCAAAAAGAAAGAAGGAATAATCCATATTCTGTTTAGTTTGTCAAGACAGTCATCATAGAAAAATTTCCCGTCAGGGGTGGCACAGTATCAGGTGTCAACCCTGTGCTGGAGATCCCTAGGAAAAGGTGAAAACGGACACGATTTTTTATAGCTTGTTTCAGGAGTTTCCTAGTATCTTCTTTGAACTGATTAATCAATCCCCAGAACAAGCCGAAATTTATGAATTCACTTCTCGTGAAATTAAGCAACTGGCATTTAGACTGGATGGGTTGTTTTTGCCTAAGAACGAAACCCTAGACCAACCTTTTTATGTGGTTGAGGTTCAGTTTCAACGAGATGATAATTTTTATTATCGTTTATTTACTGAACTGTTTATCTTTCTAAATCAATACAAACCGACTTGTCCTTGGCGGGTGGTGGTGATTTATCCCAGTCGCCGGATTGAGAGGGAACAGCCGTTACAATTTCGGGAACTCTTTAGCCGAGTGACTCGGATATACTTGGATGAGTTAGGAGATGAAGCGCCGGCTTCTGTTGGGGTGAATATTGTTAAGCTAGTGATTGAGCAGGAACAGACAGCCCTAGAACAAGCAAGGCGTTTGATTGAACAAGCCAAAGTTCAGATAACGGATGAGACGACTAAACAAAACCTGATTGATTTAATAGAAACCATCATCGTTTACAAATTACCGCAAAAAAGCCGAGAGGAGATAGAAGCCATGTTAGGATTAAGTGAACTCAGAAACACTAAGGTTTATCAGGAAGCCAAGCAAGAAGGGTTAATAGAAGGTGAACAACGAGGTGAACAACGAGGCAAATTTAAAGCCAAGTTAGAAGCTATTCCTCGGATGATGCAGTTGGGTTTGAGTGTGGAGATGATTGCGGAGGGATTGGATTTACCGCTGAATGTTGTTCAATTAGCAGTACAGTCATTTTCTGAAGATAATGTGGCTGCGTTTATTGAACTGTTAAATACCCGCCGTTCGCTTTTTGAAGATCAAGACTTAGGGGAGTTGGCACAGTTAATTCAACCTTTACCGGATAAAATAGAAACGCTGTCTGATGCGATCGCACAATGGTGTAAGCAGGATGTCCACTCCCTACAGCGTCAAGCTTGGCGGGATTGTCTGTCTGGTAAGGTGGCGGCGACGGTGGAGGAATGGTTGGCGAGAAATCTGGAAACACTGGAAACTTGGGAACCTTCGGTGAATAAAGCTATCCTACAGCAGGCGATTTCAGCAGAGAATTCTAATTAGCGATCGCCTGTTAGTTTTCGATGATCCATAAACTGTTCATTTTGTCAATACAGTGACTGTAGGAATTTTCCGCTTCTGGGGTGGCACAGTATCAGATGTCAACTCTGTGCTGGAGGTCACTAGAAATAACCATCGGTTAGGACACATCATTTATGTAGAGACGTTCCATGGAACGTCTCTACAATGGCGTCGAAAGTCCTAATTGATGTGTCTATTGCTATAATCAATGTCTCAGCAATTTGATACCCGTTGGCGAAATTTTGACGGCTGAAAGCGGGGGCGAAAAACCGGGTCAGCCGTCAAAATCGCTAGGATGTTGACATAGTAAGAGTTCTAGCGTTTTAAGATTTTGATTAATTGCGAGTTAGTTTCAATAAGCGGGGCTGAAATGAACCTGAAAATGTCAGCCGTCAAAATCTGCGTTAGAATGCATGGCTGTAGAGGCTTTCAAGCTTCAGGGTTTCCCACTCGCTGGGAAAACAAGTTGAATGGAAACACACAAGTCGGCATCAGCGAGATTGCCGTAACGCAGTTTCCCACTCGCTGGGAAAACAAGTTGAATGGAAACGCAGATTACATCAAAGTGATCATTCAGGTTTGGGCTGTTTCCCACTCGCTGGGAAAACAAGTTGAATGGAAACAATTAGATGCCTAGGTCGAGTTGATTGGTTCCCTGTAGGTTTCCCACTCGCTGGGAAAACAAGTTGAATGGAAACCAGCATTTTATTGTCAAATCGGATAACGTCTCCTGGGTTTCCCACTCGCTGGGAAAACAAGTTATAGCAACCGCCATAGCGGTTAGGACACATCATTTATGTAGAGACGCGCCATGGCGCGTCTCTACAATGGTGCCGAAAGTCCTAATCGATGTGTCTACTGCTATAAATAGCAACCATTCCCCTCTTGCTACTCAGTAAGAGGGGATTCAATTCATCAAAACCTTAAGGGCACAGCAATACCGTACCCCTACCTATCCACAAAAAACCGCTATTCATCCCCCTTCATCCAACCCCCCTCAAACCCTCTCCCCAGCCGGGATTCATCCCCACCCCAAAAACTCCCATTAATCCCCTTTAATTCCTAGCCTCACATCCCCAACAATTGCTAGAGTACAGTCTAGACACCTAAACCCAAAGGAAATCCGCCGTGTCTGACTACACCGCCGCCAGTTTTGCCCCCGTACAAGGCTTTATCGAAAAATCCCGCAAACTGCGAGACTTGTATGGCTCATCGCTAATCTTATCCTTTTTAAGTTCTAAACTGGTGCAAAAGGCAGAGTCTTTAGGACTCACGGTTATCTCCCCCGGATTACCCGATGTTGCTAAAGGAATGCCGAATCGGATTCTGGTACAAGGGAAATTTGACCGCAATTTAGTTAAAACGACTCTACTCACTGAATGGCAAAAGATACTCACGATTTGCCGAGAGTGGATCGAAGCTAACCTAGGTATCCCCACAAATCAGTATTGTTGGTCACAAACTGAAGCCGATCAAGGACATCAGAAAGGAGAATGGGAACGCTGGGGAAGTTATACCTGGGAAATCTTTTGGGGTTATGGTGACTCCGTACAAGCCGCCATGGATGACTTGGAACGGCGCAAACTTAAGCGGGATTGGATTGCGATTAACTGGATGGGGGAAAGTTCTAGTTTAACCGGAACTGATGCGATCGCGTGGCATCAATTGGGTAAGTTTAACCCTAATCCGGGGCGTTGTCTCAGCCAAGGGGAACTAGAGGAGATGGAATTGTTTTATCGGCGCTTGTCTTGGCTACTGGATAACCCGGATTATCGGGTGGGACAAGAAAGTCTGTCTCTGCAAGAGTTGAGAGAAAAGCAAGCCAATCCTGATCAAATTGGTCGCTATATTGCCCCGAATGAACGGTTAAGTATTCCAGAATTAGTCAAGCGTTTAGTTACCTACGATAAACTCGCCGATAAAATTGGACTGGATAAACTCAAAGCCAAACCCGATGACCCCGAATTTAAGGATATTATTCGCAAACCCGGATATTGGACGGGTTGGTTTATGGGGGATGGTGACAAAGTGGGCGATAAGTTAAAACGTCTGGCAAGTCGCCCTGATGAACCTCGTACAGACGGGACTGTGGAAGATCTCCCACCTACAGCAACGAATCTCAAAAAATTTACCCAGTTAATCCGAGAATGGGGACAAGAGTTTCAGGAAAACTCTGACCTATTTTCCCAGGGAAAAGGACGAGTGATTTATGCCGGAGGTGATGACTTTCTCGGTGTTTTATATAGCCCAGAATCCGACCCTTCCACACCACCAGACAAGGTTAAACCGATTGAAGCCTTGCAGTGGTTATTAACCTTAGAACAGCATTGGCAAGACCAACAACAAAAGATTAAACACCAGTTAAATCTAGAGTTTACCTATAGTGTGGGCTTCGTTTGGGCAGGACATCAAGTTCCCCAACGAGACATTTTACAACATTGTCGAGAAGCCGAACAACGGGCAAAAAATCAAGGACGCGATCGCCTGACGATTCGGGTGGTTTTTAATAGCGGTCAATCTGTCCAATGGACTTGTCCCTGGGACTATTTACCCCTTCTCACCCAGTATCGCGATCGCGATGGCAAATCCTGGGGAGAGGAACCGAATTGGAACCATATTTATAGCGATTGGGCGCAGTTAAAAGCCCGTCATGGAATTCGCTTAAAGGAAATGGAGGGAATGCCGATTCGGAAAGATGTCGCCTTGGCGATTTTTGACCTGTATTTTAATCAGGCGGGAGAAAGGTTTAGTCAGGAGAATAAATGGATTGATATTGCTGGCGATAACACCAATATCGTGATTGTAAATTGGATTAACGACTTGATTCAAGTAGGGTGGCAATTATGTCGAACAACGGCTTCAAATACTTAATCGCCGTCAAGCCATTAGGCTTCATGTATGGTAGTGCTGGTGCTTTTTTATCCCCAGAAAACCTGGTCGGGCGATCGGGGACAAAATTCCCCCCAGATGCGGCGACAATGGCGGGATTATTTTTTCATGCTAATCAGGAACATCAGTTTTCCAATCATAAAGAGTTAAGCCATAATCTGGTTGTCGCGGGGGCGTTTTGGGCAAAACGGGATGACCATGAATGCTTTTATGTGCCGATTCCTTGGCATAAAGTTATCGCCGAAAAAGAGGAGGATGAATGGTATTTTGTCAAGAAAAAAGTCCCATCATCAGCAGCCAGTGACAGCGATGAAACCAACTGGATTCTGGGTCAGTATCGATGGCATCGGGATAACAAAGACCTCAATCCCGATTATACCTGGCAATCGATTTATAGCTGGACTTTACCCACCGCCGAACTGAGAAAAGGTAAAGAGGTTGAGACAGCCCCCTGGGAGTTTATCCCGTTTTTACATCCGCAACTGAAACAGCAGGAACGTCATGTGGTTAACCAAGATGGACTCTTCTTAGAAAATGCCGTACAACTGCATCAAGACTATTGCTTAGTCTACCTAGCCAACTATGAACTCCCTAGCGGCTGGTATCGGTTTGGCGGGGAAGGACATTTAGTCGATATTCAGACGCATCCTCTCTCAGAAACCCACCCCATCAATCAACTCTTGCGCCAAAAGATTCACCATGCCTTTGCCCTGATTACCCCCGGCGTTTGGGGGTCAAATAAACTCTCCTATCGCTATCCTCACCATCCCAGCTTTCCCCATCAGGGACTAAAAATGCTCACCGATAGACCGATTCCTTACCGTTATCGTATCGGTGAATCTAGACCGGAAGACGCCGAGAAACAGGACTATGATTCCAGGAAAACGGGACGCTTAAGTCGGGGGCGCTACGCCGTTCCCCCTGGAAGCGTTTACGTGTTCAAACATCCCTTAAATCTGACCTGGTGGGATTTTCCCGATGCATGGTTTCCCCAAGAAGGATTCCCCCTCAAGCATTTAGGATGTGGCTTATGTTTACCCATTGATATCAAAGGATTACCCCCATGTACCACCAAGGCTACGGCATAATTAAAACCCTCGCCCCCCTTTATGTCGGCGCAACCGCTGGCGAAGAAACGGGGAATTTGAATCTAATTTTTCGGGATAAAATTACCCAAACGGGAATCATTCCCGGAAGTTCGATTCGGGGACGATTTCGGGCAGATATGCGACTCAAACGTCAAGAGTGGTTAGAGTCAAACCTCGATGCGGCGGAGGTGGAGATTCCCGATGTAGAGGTGTCAGAGATTGAAATCAAAAGTAAGGGTATCACCCAAACCATTCCGCGATTAGTCTGGTTAGAACAACAGGCGCAAAGAAACAACCTGACGGTTCCGAAGGCGATTAATGATAATTACTGGTATGGGCAAACCGTACAGGGAGGAGACGATAATAGTACGACTGAAGCCTTAGTTAAATTTGAATACGCCTCCCTCCTCTGGTTACCTGTATTTTGTCCCGGTCAACCTGTAGTTTGGGTAACTTGTCCCTGGTTACTCAAACGATATCAAGACATCGCCAAGATTGACGCCGATGTTCCCAAGCCCTACACCGCCGGGAAAGGGCTAAAAGGGAGACAAATAGCAGGGCGCGGTCAAGTTCTCTTCTTTAATTTAGGCTTCGTTGAAGTAGAAGAGGACGAGGATTTATCACCTTGGATTCCACCGGGAAGCCAGTTAGAACCAAACAAATTAGTTGTTCTCAGCGATAACGATATCGCCATGGTGCATGATATGGCATTATATCGTCAAAGTCGGGTCAAACTCTTAGATGAGATGAAGAAAGTCGAGAATTTTTTCAATGTAGAAGCCTTACCCGAAGCCAGCATCCTAGTCTTTCCCATCGCCCAGAAGAGAACCGGATGGAAACCCTTTCAGGAGAAAGCCTCATTAGAATTATATTTTGGCGGATTAGAATCAATTGGATTTGGTCGCTGTCGGGTATTCATTCAATATTAACCCCCCGTAGGGGCGACCCGCTGCACTAATGAATAACACTATCCATTCAATGAACTCGGGTCGCCCTTTACCCAACCCTGAACAATCAACAATCAACAATGTAGGAATCAACCATGGCTTGGCAATCTTACGAACTCGATCACATCGCCCAAAAATTAGTTCTAGACGCCCGCAGACGCGACGACAAATCCCTTAATCAATCCCATAAAATGCGGTTAGCGGTAGCCTATGGATTAGAACGATTTTGGGGAGAACATTTGCGACTGCAAGGGAAAGAAGACAGCAAATCCCACTATTGGAAAGACACCTGGGATGCATTACACAAGCTGATGAAAAAAGCTGGAGTAATCATTCCCAATGACCCGGTAAATCCCAACCAAGTAGATGAAATTGAAGCCATGTCTGAGAAATTATGGCAACTCTCTATAGAGGATCAACGAGTCGCGATCGCGGTTTTAACTCAACTCTGTGATTGCATTGTTTGGTGGACACAACGATACAAAGTTGGCAAGTAAATTAACGATAGCATATTCGTCCCCCAATTATCAATCGTAGGGTGCGGTAGGGTGCGTTAGCGAAGCGTAACGCACCATGGATAACCACATTTTTACACATCATTTATCGGTGTCAATGTTAGCAATATTTACCCTCACCCCCAACCCCTCTCCCACCCTGGGGAGAGGGGAGTCAGAAAGGATAAACAGCTATATTTTTAAGTATGAATCGTTCCGGTTCCTCTTCTCCCTTGATGGGAGAAGGGGTTAGGGGAAGAGGGTGCGGTAGGGTGAGGAGAGCGAAGCGTAACGCACCATGGATAACCACATTTTTACACATTATTTATCGGTGTCAATGTTAGCAATATTCCCCCTCACCCCCAACCCCTCTCCCACCCTGGGGAGAGGGGAGTCAGAAAAGATAACTAGCTATATTTTTAAGCATGAATCATTCCGGTTCCCCTTCTCCCTTGATGGGAGAAGGGGTTAGGGGAAGAGGGTGAACCAATGTTAGTCTAGTATAGAATCAACCGCGCATTTTTAGGGCGCACGTCGGTGCGCCCCTACGATTCCCCCCATCATGTAAAACGCCACTGAACCGAATCATGAAACCCATACCCAACGCCTACAAAAAAGTCCCAATGATGTTCCGCGCCCAAATCCGGGGACGCAGCCAACTCCACTATATTGACCCCCAGAAAAAGAAAGACGGGGAAAAACAAGATGTCCAATATTGGGCAGAAGAATGGATGGAAAAAGCCGAATTTATTCCCCTCACCCATTCAGACGACAGTCAAAACCCAACCGACCAAACCAAAACCTATCAAATTCGCTGGCGATTCGTTACCAATGGCGGACAAGATGATGGGATGATTCGCCCCGTTATTGGGGGTTATGGTATTCCCTTTTATCCCGGTAGTAGCATGAAAGGCGCATTCCGCCAAGCCTGTGAACAAGCCGAACAAGCCGGAATTATTCCCCCAAATCGCTGTAATCTGTACTGTGGCGATGAAACCAATTTTACCCCAGGACTTCTCCGCTTTCACGGCGCTTATCCGATTAATGATTGGACTAAAAATTTAGTGGATTTAGTCCATCCCCAGCAAGGATGGCAAGTGAAAACCCAGAATACAAGAGGGAAGCGTTTATTAAGAGGAGAAAGTGCTTATGCTTTAGTCTCGCTGGTGCAACCGACCTTACGATTTGGTATCTCCAGTCATAAACCTTTATCTACCCAACAATGGCAAGAAATCTGGCAGATTTGGCAATACGCGATCGCGACGGGTTTAGGAACCCGAGTCAGTGCCGGATATGGGCAGGTTGAGACGGATTCCCGTTCAATTTTATATCAGGTTCGGGTCAAGGGACAAGGACAAGCGGCTAAGTTAATTGATGGGACGGGAGAATTTCGTCCGAATATATTTCGCGCCAGTTTACGGGGTCATGCGTTACGCTTATTTGGCGGCTTAACCAATGCCAAAACAGCGGAAGCCTTGGTGGAACAATTGTTTGGTGGCGTGGAAGGAAAGGGAAGCGTGGGACTCTTAAAGCTAGGGTTTCAAACGGAGGAGTTACGGTTAGGGACGTTTGGTCGAAATGAGTATGAACAGCCCACCTATAATGTAGAAGGAGATATTATTTGGTCATTAACTCGCCCCCTCCCCGATGATCAACACGCCGCCTTACAAAACCTAGTCACCGATTTAATCTGGTTTGCTATGGTGTTTGGCGGATTTGGCAAGTCTTGGCGACGGGCGGATCATCGCTTATTTTATCCTGATGATGAGTATGAAAAGTTAATTGGTTGTCATTGGCAATGGGCGGGAGAAATTGACGAAAAAAATGCTCGTCGGATTTGGCATCCGACTCAAGTGGGCAAGTTTATTAATTCTGTCTTAAACACAGCGAAAACCTGGATGAAATTACAAGGAAAAATTCCCAATCCCAATCATCCTGCCAATTGGCGCGAATCCTGGCATCCCTCTCGCGTCCAAGTCTGGGGACGATTGGCAAAAAATCGGGATGAATGTGTGGCGATTGATTGGTTACATAAAGCCTATCAAAAAGGTATTGTTCGCGGCGAAACTGACAAAAGTATTAAACGGACATCCGTAACCGGAGAACTGGGTCAAATTGGTCGCTTGTGGCATCGAATGTATCCACCCAAACTCTTCTGGATTAAGAAAGAGGGAAAACTTGAACCGAAATCAATGAATCGGTTTATTGAGTTATTAACCCTGTTTCCGGATGAGTCACCGGAATGTAAGAAGTTTGTCGCGTTTCTTCAGCAAAAGCCAAAGGGATTTGAATTATTGTGGGGAGGAAAGGAATAATGGCAATTTGGATTGTAACCATTGGCAGTAGTGATGTGCAATTAGACAGTGACAAAATTAGTAAGAAAAAGGGACGAAGGGAAAAGCAGCGCAGTGATAAGATGTGGAGGAATTGGTATGATTATGACATTCTTGGCAAATTCCACAATATTACATTTGAACTCAAGCAAATCGATAACCATGTCACTCAACCTTATCGGATTGAACCCAGGGTATTGGGAACGGTTTATCAGTATCATTCCCCCCAGATACAGGAAGAGATTTGGTCGTATTTAAATTTTCCCCTGTTGGATACATTTGTAAACCGATTAAAAGCAGAAACCGATCAGTTAGATCAAATTATCGTCCTGTTAACCGATCAATCCCAGATTTTCTCCGATTACCAAACCCAGCACCAATCCACCTGTCCCTATTGGCAAGATACCCATCCATTACAGCCTATTTTAGCCCGATATTTTCAGGGGGAGGATAAGTTTCCCCAAACCCCCTGTGAATGGATTGACCTAGCGCCGAACTCTAATGATCCAGGATTAGATGAATGGGATTATGTTCTCGATTTAGTCCGAAACGAGTTAGATTCTCTCCCTTTTACCGCCAACCCTAATCCGGCGACGAGTCAAACCGTTTATGTTAGTCATCAAGCCAGCACTCCAGCCATTTCTTCAGCGGTTCAGTTTATGAGTCTCGCCCGATTTGGCAAGCGGGTACAATTTTTAGTCAGTAATGAATATCACCTAGAACGTCCAGCGAATATTATTAGCAATTCCCAATATCTGCGGGGAATTCAGGTACAACAGGCGAAGGGATTAATTCAATCCGGAACTCCGGGTGCGGCGTTACACTTGTTAGAATTAGCAGAACTTAAGGGAAGTTTAGAGGCGTCGGTGGTGGCTGAGTTGGAAAAACTGGTGGATTTTTTCAATCTGAATCGTTCCCTGGCGGATAAGTCAAGTGAATTTGACCTTAAAGCAGCGACGGCGCGAATTGTTGATGGAATTGCCTTGATTGAACGATTATTTGAGCAAGAGAATTATCTGCCTGGAATTGCGCTATTGGCGGCGGCGCAAGAGACGTTTTTGCGGTGTGCGATTATGACGGAAATTCAGGGGCGTTCAGTGTCGTTATCGATTAATGGAACTCAGCAACGTTTTCCGGCGGAGGATTTAATTCAATGGCTAAGGAGAGGGTTACAGTTTGTTTCTACGGATGACTTGAAGCATTATTGGTCTGTATCGGGTTCGAGTAAGGAAGAAGTGAATAAAACGATTAAGACGCTGAAGCTAGAGACATTAAAGCAATTACAGTTTCCCATTGATGACAACCGATTCAAGCGTCAACCCAACCAAATCGGCAAGAATGAATTTATGCTCAAATGGCTGCGTCATCTCCGGTCAGATTTCCAGCCGTGGAAGGTATTGCACTGGTCATGTATTCAGAAGAACGAAGCGGGAGAACATGATGATGATATCCGCAACCAATTGATGCATAATTTGCAAGGAATGAAGCCGGAGGATGTGGTCAAGTATTTATTAGGGAATCAAGAGAGGGATATATCGGTTATCCAGGCGTATCAGACTGAGGTGAAACCGCAATTTATGGCGGCGATTCGTCTGTGTGGTTTGCCATTTACTGAGCCGAAGTTAACAGAGAGGCTGCAAGGTGTGGCAGACGCGATGCGGATTAAATCATCTTAGCATTTACTCAAGGCGAACCCACACAAAAAACGTCGGGGCGCACCGATGTGTATTGCGGTCAACTTAAGGTTAACCCCTCACCCCCAGTCCCTCTCCCAGCCCTCACCCCCAGCCCCTCTCCCAAGCTTGGGAGAGGGGAGTAAGAGGGGAGTAAGAGGGGAGCAAGAGGGGAGCAAGAGGAGAGCAAGAGGGGAGCAAGAAAATCCGGTTCCCCTTCTCCCACCCCCCTCGTTCCCCCCTACAAGAGGGGGGAGGACAGAGGATGCTATCGCTTTTGTTTCAAGGGAGAAGGGGTTAGGGGATGAGGGGGAAATGTCGAGGAGTAGATAGACACAGCTTAAAATATTACCAGCATTAGTTTTTCACATTAAGTTGACACGGATGACCGACGTGCGCCCGATTTAATCAAGTCAGCAGATGCTTCGCTTTTTGCCACAGAAGGGAAAGAATTCAAAGCCTCTCTCCCCATTCCCCCCTTTCAAAGGGGGGTTAGGGGGGATGGAGAGAGGTTTTCCAGATTCCGACCAAAAGTCAGCAAAATTACCCGCTTTTCTCAGGCTGGCAATTAATGATATAATCTCGATCAAACGCTAAATTAACTGAACCTTGAAAAGTGAATAAGATAGCGGCGAAATCAACTAATCGACACACCTCGCCCAATCGCTGAAACCCTATGTTTTTCGTTGAGGTGTGTCGATGCCTTACAGGGAGCGGGTTTGAGGGCTGTGTCTGGCTCAATTTAGGCAGGATATGTTAGAGTTTTAGCGAGGTGTGTCGATTCGGCGGCTGAAACCCAGTCTCCGTAAGGCGTCCTCAGCGAACTCTTCCCACTCGCTGGGAAAACAAGTTGAATGGAAACAAGACTACTCTTTTCTTCCTCAAAAATTGAACACTCTTCCCACTCGCTGGGAAAACAAGTTGAATGGAAACATACCTCCTAACTAACTAACTAAAATTTGCAAAAACCTTCCCACTCGCTGGGAAAACAAGTTGAATGGAAACATGACCTGAATTTCATTGAAATACCCTTGCTCTCCACTTCCCACTCGCTGGGAAAACAAGTTGAATGGAAACTCAATCAGACGGAATAGTAACTCCAAGCCTTCTTCAACGCCTTCCCACTCGCTGGGAAAACAAGTTGAATGGAAACTGTGAAGTGCAATTTCTTGTGCTACTTGTGCTTCCCACTCGCTGGGAAAACAAGTTGAATGGAAACTTTAACTTAACTATTCGAGGCTTTCGTAAATCACACTTCCCACTCGCTGGGAAAACAAGTTGAATGGAAACCTTCTTTTGAATCAGGAAGAGGTTTTGAAAGATTTCCACACTCTTCCCACTCGCTGGGAAAACAAGTTGAATGGAAACTCTTCTGGGAGAGGTAAACCTCCGACTATTGCACCCTTCCCACTCGCTGGGAAAACAAGTTGAACAAACAAAAAACCCCTGGTCTTGCCAGGGTTTATTATCATGTAGGGATAAAACCAACCTTGGACAGTCGCCCATGCCCAAGAAACCCCAACCGTTCTACAACACTTGGACAAAGCTAGACAACATTGGATATTGTTAGACATCATCCGGATTGCTTCCTGCTTTACCCTGGTGGTGTCGGCACCTTCCCAGTCCACAGGCTTAAAATCGGACGAAACTCGCCCTACTCAAAGACTGTAATTGTCGTAATTTGAGAAACTTCGCTGCTTTACTCCGTTATTTTCAGCGCCATTAAGGTTGCTGGATTTCTTAACCGCCTTATTACAGGTGCGCTACTTTTGTAGAGACGCGCCATGGCGCGTCTCTACTTTGTTATGGGATCTCAAGCCCTAATTTTTTTAGCTTGGTTTTCGCTCTGGGGGTCATCATAACACAACAACGCTTGGGACAAGGTGTTCAACAATGTCAAACTCTGTCCAAAGATTTAGTTACAGTTATTTACCCCACCGTTACATCGATCGCACTTCCTTCGAGAGACTCTTAATCCTCATCGCTACGCTGATCCAGCATCCCGGCGTCGGGAGTCGCCAACCTTTAGAACACACCCCAAACCGCACTCATCACAACGCCTTAACCCCCCTCCAAAGCCAAATTCGCCAGGTAGCTAAATCCCTGGGTATTTCATATCCCGATCGCTACCCATCAATCGGTACCCTCCGCAAAGACTTAGAAACCCTGCGAAATTACGGCATACTAGACCACAGAAAATATCGCTGGGGCTACTACCTGGGAACCGGAGTCATGAATCGAGACGAACTCAAAGTCGCCTTCAACGCCCTCCACTCCCAAGCCATGTATCAAGGTGATCCCCAAATCCGCAAGATCTACTACACCCTAGAAAAGCGACTACGGGGATTAGAACTAGACGGAAACACCGATATATCCTATCCTGTCCGCGCCTATATGAATCGCCCGATTATCCAAACTGACCCCGAAGTCATGGCGGAAAAAGGCACAACTCGCCACACCTTGTTTCACTGCTTAGACAGGATTGAGGACGCGATCGCGACAGGTCAATTAATCGAACTTTATCGCCTCCGAGAACCGTACCACAACAACATCGGATACTTACAGATTTACCCCCTACAATTGTTCTATCATGACATTGCTTGGTATTTACTCTACGAAACCGCCAGCAATCCGAATTTATACCAACCCGACGAAATCCAGCACCTAGAAGTCGAACGACTTGATCGGTTAAAAAATTACTGTAAAATCCTTCATTCCCCAGGACGAGGACAAAACGCCCAATTCGAGAGTCTCAAACTCGCCCAGAAACTCTTTAAAACCGGATGGGGAATAAATCTGGGAACCCCAGAAGAACAATACAACGAGCGAAAAAACCAGGAATCCTTTGAACGGATCACCGTGCGATTCTTCCCCCCATGCACTCAATTTATCCGAGAAGGCGAATGTCGCCATAACAACCAAAAAATTACATCCAAAAAAGACCAAGATGGACAAGAGTACATCGACTATAGTATCAAACTGCCCCGTCGTTCACTCCCGGAATTCTGCCGTTGGGTTTACCGTCATATTGGATGCAGCCAATTTATCTCACCCCCCGAATTAGTAGAAAAACACCAAAATGCTATTCAAGCCGCCGCTAACCGTTATAGCGCTTTGCACTGTAATAAAGTACAGTAGATCAAAGTCCCCCTTTTTAAGGGGGATTTAGGGGGATCGACAATGTACCGCAGAGCAGAGTAAACTGCTGTATATTTCTTATTTGGAGGGGCTTTGATGCTCCCCCTTCCGTGCAATAAAAGCGAAGCATCCTCTGTCCTCCCTCCTCGCAGGGGGGAATGAGGGGGGTTGGGAAGGGGGCTGGGGGGTTAGGTTTTTCCAATTCACCATTGGTATCAGCCATAAATTGTCCTCGATGTTCAATAACGGGATGTTCGGGTTTTCTCTGGCTGGCAATTAATGATATAATCTCGATGAAATGCTAAATTAACTGAACCTTGAAACGTGAATAAGATAGCGGCGAAATCGACCAATCGACACACCTCGGCAAATCGCTGAAACCCTATGTTTTTCGTTGAGGTGTGTCGATGCCTTACAGGGAGCGGGTTTGAGGGCTGTGTCTGGCTCAATTTAGGCGGGATATGTTAGAGTTTTAGCGAGGTGTGTCGATTCGGGCGCTGAAACCCAGTCTCCGTAAGGCGTCCTCAGCGAACTCTTCCCACTCGCTGGGAAAACAAGTTGAATGGAAACTCTCCACGGAATTGGCCACCAAACTTTATTTCGGCATTACTTCCCACTCGCTGGGAAAACAAGTTGAATGGAAACAATACAGTTGGGTCTACAGTTAGGTTGTAACCCGGTCTTCCCACTCGCTGGGAAAACAAGTTGAATGGAAACAAAACTTTCTCCACGAAATTCACCGCCAAATTTTACGCTTCCCACTCGCTGGGAAAACAAGTTGAATGGAAACCTTAAGTATCTTGCTTTAATATCCCATGTTTTTTTGTCTTCCCACTCGCTGGGAAAACAAGTTGAATGGAAACAAAATACATCGAATACATGATTTTAGCTTGAACTCCTTCCCACTCGCTGGGAAAACAAGTTGAATGGAAACCGAACCTCCCCGTTTTGACGTACATTCCCTTGGGTCTTCCCACTCGCTGGGAAAACAAGTTGAATGGAAACTCAGTGGGTATGGAAGTGGGTATGGAAGTGGGTATGGATGCTTCCCACTCGCTGGGAAAACAAGTTGAATGGAAACACCAAGTCTCCAGGATTGCTCTGATTTGAGCATTGCTTCCCACTCGCTGGGAAAACAAGTTGAATGGAAACGTTTGGATCATAAAGTCGCAAATTTGATACTTCACAAACACTTCCCACTCGCTGGGAAAACAAGTTGAATGGAAACCACCTTCCACTTCCACGACGACCAGAATCTTCTGGCTTCCCACTCGCTGGGAAAACAAGTTGAATGGAAACCATTAAGTCTTCGGACATGGAACCGTAGCTGACTCCTGACTTCCCACTCGCTGGGAAAACAAGTTGAATGGAAACTTATCTTTCCCTTCCCGGGGGTTGCGCCTTTTGAGGCTTCCCACTCGCTGGGAAAACAAGTTGAATGGAAACACTTCTCCGCCTGAACCAGGAGCAAGTTGCTCCATGCTTCCCACTCGCTGGGAAAACAAGTTGAATGGAAACAGGGTACACACCCTGTAACCTGAAAATCAGAAAAAAAAAGGGCACGGCATTGCCGTGCCCCTACCTTTCTCTATCAAATAAACCTATTGAATTTCACCCTACCCTCCACCCAACCTACTTAAACCTTAATATCAGCACTGAATAAATATAAGGCTAAAGTTCCTCAACTACGAACTAAGGCTAAAATTCCCCAACTACGAACGACAAACAACCCACCCAACGATATAATAGACACAACGCTAAAGTCGTCAGGACAACCTGGGGACAAACAGCAAAACCCGCGAAACTAATCGCGCTGGAGGTAGCATTGTCAAGGATTCGTCAGGACAACCTGGGGAAATTAACCAACAATGCTACCGTCTCAACTCTGCCCCAGAAATTGCATCTTATCCTTCAACCGTTGGGTAATATTATCATCAAACTCAGCCTTCGTCCAACTCGGATTCCTAGCAATACTCTCCAGCGTCAAATCATCAAATACCGCCCCTTGAAACTTCGCCCGTTGTAAATCCGCCTCAGCAAAGTCCACCCGTTCCAAAATTGCCCCCTTAAAAAACGCCGTATTCAGATTCCCCCGCACAAAAGAAACCCCCCTCAAAATCGCCCCATCCAGATGAATTTCCTGTAACCTTGCCCCCTGAAACGTCGTATTCTCTACCGTAGACCGTTTCAATTGCACGGATATCAAATTTGCCTGATTCAAACTCGAATTAATAATTAGAGTTTTAGGATCAGACTTACTCCGGTTGTGATAATCACTAAACACCGCCTCCTTCAGATTCGCCTGATCCAAATTCACATTATCCAGATAACTATAGGTCAAATTCGCCTTTTGCAGCCTCGCCCCGATTAATTGCGTCTGTCGCAATACCGCCCGTTCCAGGTGCGCCTCACTCAAATTGGCTGGAATTAAACTTAAATTCGCCAAGGTAATCCCATTAATATAACACCCCGATAAATCCAATTGAAACTTCCGTTCCGTTTCCGTCAGCCTCGTCAACTCTGGCTTTAAATAAACATCAATCACCTGTTCAAACACTTGCACCAGCAACCGATTAATCGTCGCATCTTGATTATCCAACTTTAAATTCGCCAGAACAATTAAATACACCTGTTCCCAGTATTTTTCATACCCCGGTTCCAGAAACGTCAACAGAGAAACCGTGGCACTTGCCTTCAGTTCCGACTGTTCACTCCCCAACCGTTCCACAATCGACGTAAACCGTTGATCCAGTTGTTGGTTTTTCTCCCGGCGAATTTCCGTCAACTGTCTCCCAATCGTCACAAAAGCACCAATAATTGCCACAATTGCCGTCACCGCATTTGCCAGGGATGCAATTGTCGTCACCAACGCAGAATTTTCCTCCCAAAAATTCTGATCCAGATTCGCGGCTTCTTTTTCAATCTTGACCGTTTCCTGTTCCAGTTTCTCGATTTCCTGTTTCAGCTTTTGATTCTCTAACTGTTCCCTTTCCGCCGCGAGTTGTGGGGAGGAAGGAGAAGGCGTGGCTGTCTGCGTCAATCCCGGTAACGGCTGAAACAAAACCAAGGAAATCAGCAGATTTGCCAATAAACGTGAACGGTGAAAAGGGTCATTGGTCATTGGTCAGGATTCTCACCTCTAGACAAAACCCACCTTAGGTTAACTATTTATTATAAAACCGTTAGATAATTGTAGGGGCGGGTTTAGGGATTTAATTTTGGCATTTACCGATAACCTATAAACAAAACCCGCCCTGGATTAAGGGTTGATGATAGAATCCTTTTCATTGCAGATATTCAACAGCAATTTTATAAATAATCATTCATTTGTAGGGGCGGGTTTAGGGATTTAATTTTGGCATCCACCGATAACCTATCAACAAAACCCGCCCTGGATTAAGGGTTGATGATAGAATCTTTTGCGTTGCAGATATTCAACAGCAATTTTATAAATAATCATTCATTTGTAGGGGCGGGTTTAGGAATTTAATTTTGGCATTTACCGATAACCTATCAACAAAACCCGCCCTGGATTAAGGGTTGATGATAGAATCTTTTGCGTTGCAGATATTCAACAGCAATTTTATAAATAATCATTCACTTGTCGGGGCGGGTTTAGGGATTTAATTTTGGCATTTACCGATAACCTATCAACAAAACCCGCCCTGGATTAAGGGTTGATGATAGAATCTTTTGCGTTGCAGATATTCAACAGCAATTTTATAAATAATCATTCACTTGTCGGGGCGGGTTTAAGAATTTAATTTTGGCATCCACCGATAACCTATAGACAAAACCCGCCCTGGGTTAACGGTTAATGATAGAATCTTTTTCGTTGCAGATTGTCGAGAAGTAACCTCCTTTGTTGATCAAGGGCGGGTTTTGTTGGGAACTTATCCCTAGATAATTCAATTAAACGGCTAAACCCGCCCCTACAATAAACTTATACCTTCTTTTGACCCAGCTAAAATGGTGGAATAGATTTGACGTTTAACCCTTCGACTTCGCTCAGGGTTAAACCGGGTGCACATCGGTCATTGGTGTCAACTTAAGGTAGAAAACCAATGCTGGCAAGGTTTTAAACCGTGTCTATCTACTTCTCAACATTTCCCCCTCATCCCCTAACCCCTTCTCCCGACCCCCCTCGTTCCCCCCTACAAGAGGGGGGATGACAGAGGATACTTCGTTTTTGTTGCACGGGAGAAGGGGGATCGGATGCTCTTGCTCCCCTCTCCCCGGCGTGGGAGAGGGGCTGGGGGAGAGGGGTTTAGCTTAAGTTGACACGGGTGCACATCGGTGCGCCACTACTGGTTTATTCCACCGCTTCTACAGACATAGATACAGGAGATACGTCTGGCAAATAGGTTTTTTCCACAACGGGGGTACACCCCAACCACTGTACCGATAACTTAGCAAACTGCTGCGGACAACCACTGACACAAAATCGCGTCGGTAGCGGTGGTGAACTATTTTTTAATCCCATTAAATCCAGTTCTTGCGCCGCCGCCGCCACCACATGTTCAGCCGGATCAATTAATTGGACAGATGCGGGTAAAATTTGTCGCAATACAGGCGCTAACAAGGGATAATGAGTACACCCATAAATCAACGTATCAATTCGCTGCTGAAG
Organism: Coleofasciculus chthonoplastes PCC 7420; assembly: GCF_000155555.1. Classification (GTDB taxonomy): domain Bacteria; phylum Cyanobacteriota; class Cyanobacteriia; order Cyanobacteriales; family Coleofasciculaceae; genus Coleofasciculus; species Coleofasciculus chthonoplastes_A. The sequence continues at coordinate 5,700 of NZ_DS989865.1, read as the reverse complement.
TAATGGCGTCAGATACTGCAAAGCCACTTCCGAGGTATAGGGTTCATATAACCGATTTTGCTCCACTAAAGGGACAAATTCTGGACAACTAACTTGCCACACTTGAGCGGTTGGTTCCACTTCCAATAAAGCGCGTCGATAGGCATTACTCGCCGCCGTCGCCGGGGTAGCAATCACGCCAATCCGACGCCCGACTTGAACGGCTGCACGAGATCCAGGCAAAATTAATCCCAAAATCGGCAGTTGAAACTCACGGCGTAAGGTGTCTAGGGCTAAGGCGTCACTGGTGTTACACGCCAGCACCACCATTTTCACATCTTGCTCAACCATCCAGGTGAGAATCTCGCGCCCAAATTGGATGATTTCCCTAGGCGAACGAGTACCGTAAGGGAGTCGTGCGGTATCGGCAAAATAAAGAATCGATTCATGGGGAAGTTGTCGGTAGAGTTCCCTGAGAACGGTAAGTCCGCCAACACCACTATCGAATACGCCAATACGACGGTGCTGTGCTTCTCCCCTTAAGGTCAAAATCGGGTCATTTGTCATTGCTTATTTGTCAGGGAACAGGGAACAGGGAACAGGGAACAGAGAATTCAAAAGTAGATCCTTGTGTCAACGATTAAAAATTCTGCTGAATGTACTGAAGGATACCACGAGCGATCGCCTGTGCCATTTGACTACGGTGAGTTGGATTATTTAATTTCGCCGAATCATCTCGACCGGTGACAAAACCCACTTCCACCAAAACCGCTGGCATTGAAGTTTTTCTTAGCACATAAAACCGGGCGCGTCTAACCCCCCGATTCTGTACCGGAACTGTCTGTAAAATGTTATTGTGAATCGTCTGGGCAAGGCGTTGCCCACTGGCGAAATAATAGGTTTCCAATCCATTCACATCCGGGCGGCTGAGACTAATGGCATTCGCATGAATGCTGACAAATAGATTAGCATTGACTCGCTCCGCCATGGTCACACGGGGCGCTAAATCAACGAAATAATCGCTATTGCGGGTTAATACGGCTTGCACACCCTGCTTTTCTAATAATGCTGCCACTTCTTGGGCAATGGGTAAAATAACATCCTTTTCCCGTAATCCGCCAATGCCAACAGCGCCCGGATCTTTACCCCCATGTCCAGGATCAACCATCACCACAATTCGACTGTTGGGAACCGTGGGAAATGAGGTTGGGGGTGCGGGGGATGGACTTGGCGGCGGTACCGGAATCGATTCACGGGGCGGTAATGTGGCTTGTTTTTTTTGTATGGGTAGCGCCAACAGGCGATCGCTAATTTGATTGAGGCTACCAATCTGAGTTCCTGGACTTGGCTGCACCAAAATTACCACGGTGCGAGAGTCTTGCTGGCGCAGCAATACCCGTGATAAAGGACTATTGGCAGTCAGTTGAGGTCCTTTAACCTGATCGGCTAATTGGGCATTGGGGATCGTAATCTGGTACGCCCTCTCATTCGCATCCCAACGACTGGTGGCTTGGACAGGGCGATCGGCTTCAATCAATAGTTGAGTCTGATTATTTCCCAGTTCAACCGACTGAATTGTTGCTTGTTGATTAATGCTGACTCGTCGATTCGAGGTTTGCGATCGCGAAGGATAAGAGACTAGGACATTACCCGAAGCATTAGAGCGACTCTCTAAACTGGATGCTGAGGTTCCTCTGGGGATAATCACCAACCCGCCAACATCGCTGTATAATGCCTGCCAATCGGGACTATCTCGGTCAACATTTAAGGTGATCCGAGTCAAGGGGGGTGAATCTTTCAGCCTTTGGAATTGGATTTGGCTAACGCCGTAGCGATTCACATTCAACGTTTGCTCAACCAGACGGCGGGAGAGATTTAACCCCTCCACCTCAATCTCAATCTGGCGGCGATCGCGACTCCGCTTCACCTTAATCTGATCCGGTTTTCCACCATCGGTACGGATAAAAAATCCATTCCGAGTCACCTGGAAACTATCCACTTGTGTCGCCGATGTTTCCACCGTCACCGTTGGGGGTGAACTCGGTTGAGGAGATTGGCGATCGTTAACCCTGAGCGAAGTCGAAGGGTTAACGGTTCGGACTGGGGGAGGCGGACTGGGTAAACTGGATATCCGTTGTGGATTGGGGATATTCACCGTCCACTGCGTCGGCGAGAGTCCCCTAAATTGTACCTGTTGGGGGTCGAGGGTATAACCTGGGGCTAATTCCACCACAATCCGAGTGGTTTGGTTTTCAAATTGTCCGACTCGGATTTCTTGAATCGCACCGCCCACTTGTTGATTCACCGTCGGGCGTCCCAGTCGAGTTCCGGGCAAATCAATAACCAGCCGAGTCGGATTCGCAATCAGTTGCGCCCTCGGCTGAACCCCCTCATCGGTGGTAAAGACTAACTGATTTTGAGCGCGGTCAAACCGCCAAAACAGCAGTTGACGCGCTTCGGCGGCGGATGTATAGAGAAAAACACTCAAAAAGCTGGAGAGTAGCAGTAGCCAGCGAAATCTCACAATTATTGCTCCTAACTTAAAGCTCGGTGCTGCATACAGCATTTGGGTGGGTGGCGTTTCACTTAAGGCAGTTGCTGAGTTCAAAACCGAACTCAGTCAGTTGATCGGGTTCACCCTATATCCCGAAGTCAACTGCTCGCTTTGGTTTCACCTTGGCTAAGCCATGTGACTCACCCAAGTTGAGTTGAGTAGC